>DATFMO010000411.1:0-5412 GCA_035266925.1 Sunxiuqinia sp.
CGTTCAGAAAAATACGTATCTGAAAAATGGGCACAACTATCAAAGTCCGCGTTTGACGATTTACCTACCGGGCAACGGAGGCTTTTTAACCGCGATCTCCATGATGTGTGCCGGTTGGGATGGTTGTACAACCAAAAATCCGGGCTTCCCGAAAAATGGCAAGTGGAACGTCAAATGGGAAAACCTGGAACCGATGTTTTAGCACTTACCCCAAAGGGGTAAAATAATAATAGCCCCGGGTAAACGCAGCGCAACCCGGAGGTGAATATGAAAATAAGTTATAAGGCGCATCCACCGAGGTTGGTTAAAAGAGAAAAGGTTTCATGCGCCGGATAGAAATAGCGATTGGAAATCAGAAATAAATTAGATATTGGTTATGAACTACTCAAAACGACTATTGGCTTTTGGACTCATGCTCCTGATGGGCGTGACAACTTGGGCAGCACCCGGTAAGAAAGAGGTAAAATACCTGTCAGGTACGGATAATATTCACACAAAAACCTGGGATTTCTTCTGTACCTCGGGGCGAAAAAGTGGTGAATGGACCACCATTGAAGTGCCCTCACAATGGGAGCAGCAGGGATTTGGTGAATACGATTATGGACGTGATTACCGGACTGACGGAAAAAAATTCCGGTTTTCGGATGAGACAGGCATTTACAAACACAAATTTTCTGTGCCTGCTGATTGGAAAGGCAAGCGGATTTACATCGTTTTTGAAGGATCGATGACAGACACCGAGGTGAAAATCAATGGTCAATCGGCCGGGCCAATCCATCAGGGAGCGTTTTATCGTTTCCGCTATGATATCACCGATAAGCTGAAAGTTGGTACTGAAAATGAGTTGGAAGCCACGGTTCACAAAATGTCGGCCAACCATTCGGTAAACCGAGCAGAACGTTACGCTGACTATTGGATTTTCGGCGGCATTTTCCGGCCGGTTTATTTGGAAGCCTATCCGGAAGAGCATATCGACCGCGTGGCCATCAATGCCAAAGCTGATGGTTCGTTTTACATGGATGCATTCCCGATGGGATTGACTAAAAAGAAAACCATCAAGGCTGAAATTATTGATGCAGATGGAAATGTGGTCCAAAAATGTGATGCCAAAGCCAATCCGGAAGATTCGCTGGTGAGCTTGACTTGCCAGGTTGAAAATCCAAAGCAATGGACGTCAGAAACACCCAATTTGTATTCGGTTAAAGTGAGTCTGGATGATGGTTCAACACCAATTTATCAACTCACACAAAAATTTGGATTCCGCACCATTGAAATCCGAAAAGGTGACGGCATCTATATCAACGGAACAAAGGTTAAATTTCGTGGCATCAACCGCCATGTTTTCTGGCCGGAAACCGGACGTTGCATCAATCCGACGATCGATCTGAATGACGTCAACCTGATGAAAAATATGAACCTGAATGCCGTTCGTTGTTCACACTATCCTCCGAATCAGTCGTTTTTGAATATTTGTGATTCGCTGGGGCTTTTCGTTCTGGATGAGCTGGCCGGCTGGCAGAATTATTATGATACTGAAGTCGGGAGCAAGCTGGTTCGCGAGATGGTTATCCGTGATGTGAACCATCCATCCATTATTTTTTGGGACAATGGAAACGAAGGAGGAACCAATCCAAACCTGGATGATGACTTTGCCATTTATGATCCGTCCAATCGTCCGGTTATTCACCCGCATCACAAGCCGGGTCATGCTTTTAACGGAATCGATTGTAACCACTACGAAAACTATTACAGCTCAAAACACATCCTTTCTGAAGGAAAAATATACATGCCCACCGAGTTTTTGCATTCGCAGGATGACGGTGGTGGCGGCGCTAGTCTGGGCGATTTCTGGGAGTTGTTTTGGGACACTCCGAATTCCGGCGGCGGTTTTACCTGGGCATTGTTGGACGAAGGCGTTGTTCGCACTGACCTCAATGGCTTCATCGATGTCAACCGCGTGAATGCTCCCGATGGCGTTGTGGGACCTCATCGCGAAAAGGAAGGAAGCTACTACGCCATGCGCCAGATTTATTGTCCGGTGCACATCACCATGAAAAAACTACCTGGTAATTTTGATGGTAGCATCCCGGTAGAAAACCGTTTCTACTTTACGAATCTCGATCAATGCAAATTCGAATGGCAGCTTGTCAATTTTAAACATGTACAGGATCGTGGTGCTGGGCATCAGGTAATGAAAAGCGGAACAATCAGCAGCCCCAATGTTCAGCCTAAAGAAAAGGGATCGTTGAAAATCAAATTGCCGGATGATTTTAACAATTATGAGGCTTTGTACCTGAAAGCTTTTGCGCCTTCTGGTCGCGAACTCTACTGTTGGAGCTGGAAAATTGATGGCAATGAAAAACCAGTGGCACAATTGGTGCGCAAGGATATGACCGAAAAGGAATTGGAGCATCGCAAAAAAATGAAGGCTGAAGGTGTTGAGGAAGACAACATTTTGCCGATTGAGCAGCAGGCTGGTGACTCTAAGGTGAGTTCGCATGTGGAGGTGACCGAAAAAGACAGTTTGATAACCATGAAAGCGTCTGGCATTTCGGTGACATTCAGTAAGAAAAATGGAACCATTATACGAGTTGATAACGATATGGGATTGTCACTCCCGATCAGTAACGGTCCTGTTTTGGTTACCGGAAAATCAGAGCTTTTGGACGTTCGTCAACATGCTGGTTCCAATTTTCATGCACTTGAATTCAGCTTCCGGGGTGATTTGAAAAACATCATCTGGACCATGTATGACAGTGGCTGGCTTCAGTTGGATTACGAATATCATGTGGAAGGCAAACAATATTTCACAGGTGTGAGCTTCGATTTTCCTGAATCAGACATTATCGGGGCTCGTTGGCTGGGTGATGGACCTGCCAATGTGTGGAAAAATCGTTTACAAGGCGGGAAGTTGGATGTGTGGGAACGCATGTACAACAACGTATTGCCGGGAGACAACGATTGGCAATATCCACAATTCAAGGGTTATTACGCTGACGTTTCCTGGATGGAGTTCAACACCGTTTATGGAAAATTCACGATGGTGGCAAAAGAAGATAATTTGTTCGTTCGTCTGTTCCATTTCTATGGTTTGTCTGGCCCAACGAACTACCCAATTTCACCAAAAGGCGACATTTCCTTTTTGGATAATATTCCGCCAATCGGAACGAAATTAGCTGTCGGCATCAGCAACGATACCTGGAAACTGGGGCCTGAAGGCGAATTGAACGTGATGGACAAACCAGTGAAACGAACCCTGTATTTCTATTTCGGGATGTTGAATTGATTTTACGCCACAAAGTGGCAATAGATACTAGCCCAAGTCAACGCCTTGGGTTCACACATGACAATGAAATGGACGTCCTGAAAGAACAGTATAAATAAAATCGAACCTGAATTAAAAGCGAAATTCACAACTCGTGGCAAATTAATGATGACCAACAGAATCGAAATATCACAACTAAAAAATAGATTGAATAAAGGCCTGATATGGGTTTGGGTACTTTTTGTTGTCACGGCTTGCCAACAAAAAACGGCTAAAACACAAGTTCCAAAATTATGGCATAAACAAACTCGTGAATTGCGCTACCAAACGGATGGGCATGATTTTGTGATCACCAATGGGACGCATCGTTTTAACCGGGCGTTGTATGGTTCACACACGGGTTTTCGGGTTGAAGCCGGTGATTTGCCTGAGTTTGCGATGTACATGCCCCGCATGGGTGGAACATTGCGGTTGGGGCTCATTCAGGGTGATTCCTCCAAATGGTTGAAAGATGCTGAAACCATCGAGGCCCGCTACCGTGCCGGAACAATGATTTACGACATCAGCGATCCCATGTTGGGAGGAGGGCATTTGCATCTTCAGGTGCTGGCCTTGCCCGACGCTGATGGCATGATCTTGAAGGTAGAAGGAGAAGATGTACCTGATGATACCAACTTATTTTGGGGATTTGGCGGAGCATCAGGTAAACGTTTTTCGCGTGATGGCGATTTGGGTGCTGATCCCGAATCAAGTTTCGACTTGAAACCGCAGTATTGCAAAAGTGACGAGTACTTTTTAAACGACAACAGTTTCAACCTTTATTATGGTTCGGGCAGAAGTTTGTCTGACAATGAAGTGTACGAAAATAACTACCAACCCACCAAGGAAGAGTTGGCGGCAACGCGTCTGAAGAGCAAAAAGCGGATTTTCGGTTTGATACCCGAAGGATCAGAAATGCATGTTGGAGACGCGTCCAGCCAAAAAAGTCCATGGCAATTTTTGAATTCTGACAAAAAAGAGGCGCCTGCTGTGGTTGGAAAATTGAATTTGCAATCCGGCAAGGACAATTACTTCTTGCTGGTCAATCCAGATACCAGGCAACGACCAACAATGGCTGAATTGCCTGCAATTTTCAATCGGGCTGATTCGGCACGGGCACAATTGGCCAATCGTATCAAAATTGATACGCCAGATGATTACATCAATGCTGTTGGGGCATCGCTGTCCACCGCGGCTGATGCGGTTTGGGATGGACACTCGTTTATGCACGGAGCCATTGCCTGGCGCATGCCTTTGGATGGCTGGCGCGGCGCCTACGCGGCCGACTGGCTGGGCTGGCACAACCGGGCTGAAACGCATTTCTCGGGCTATTTTGCAGCTCAATACACGGAGCCAGCATCCGGCCCCAGCGTTCCCGATCCCAAAACCCACCTTGCACGTCAGAAGGAGAAAAAAGGCACGGCAATTTTTACGAGCGGCTACATCAGTCGTAGCCCCGGTAAAATCAACAAGCCGCATCATTACGATATGAACCAGGTGTTTATTGATCAACTGTTGTGGCATTTCCGTTGGACGGATAACCTGGATTTCCTAAGAAAAAGCTGGCCCGTCCTGCAACGCCATTTGGCTTGGGAGAAGCGAAATTTCGATGCCAACAACGATGGACTGTACGATTCGTACGCTTCCATCTGGGCGAGCGATGCCCTGCAATATAGCGGAGGCGGGGTGACCCATTCATCAGCTTACAACTACCGGGCAAACAAAATGGCTGCTGAGTTGGCGCCGCTGATTGGCAAAGATCCGGCGCCCTATGAAGTAGAAGCGGAAAAAATTAAGCTGGCGGTAAACAAGCAACTTTGGCTGCCCTCAAAAGGATGGTTTGCCGAGTACAAAGATTTGCTGGGCAAACAATTGGTGCATCCATCGGCCGCGTTATGGACAGTTTATCATGCGATTGATGAAGGCATGGCCGATCCCTTTCAAGCCTATCAAACAACCGAATATGTCGATCATTCCATCCCGCACATTCCCGTAGAGGCGGAGGGATTGCCTGTTGGAAAATACCACACTTTGGCGACAAGCAACTGGATGCCATACACGTGGTCGATCAACAATGTGGCGCTCGCTGAAGTACTGCACACCGCACT
>DATFMO010000412.1:0-8456 GCA_035266925.1 Sunxiuqinia sp.
GGTCGATGGATCGTAAGCCTTGATGGTTGGCGGTAAAATTAGAACCGAAACCATGACCGGATATTGTGCACCATACAGACCCTGCACATAACCAGTATTGTTACTGAGCCCCATACCGTCCTGGCTGCTGTGGCTATAAACTACATTCGTTTTGATTTTGATAAACTTAGTATCCATCGTATTGTTGACACGGGCCGTGTACCGATCGAAGTTAGGACCGGCACCAACCATCGTTCCATCCTGGCTAAAGTAGTCGAGAGCGATGTTGTAAGTATTGTTCTCACCACCTCCTGAAAGATTGATGTTGTGATCCTGACGAACACCAGTTTTGAACGCTTCATCGAACCAATTTGTATTAACTTTTGCTGAACCATCGGCATTAAACAGATAATTAGGACTTGTGGGATCGTATCCAGAAGGAACATCTACCCCACTGTTTTTGTATGCCATGTTGATGTATTTTTCATATTGGCGAGAATCCATCACATCGTACACTCCTCGCTCCACCTGGTCGAACCCCAGGTAGCCGCTGTAGTCTATCTTCATGGCCTGATTCTTCTTGCCTTGCTTTGTGGTGATGATCACCACGCCGTTGGCAGCACGCGAGCCATAGATTGCAGCAGCAGAAGCATCCTTGAGGACTTGAAGGGTTTCGATATCGTTTGGCGAGAAGTCGCGGATGGTTGTTCCCATTGGTACTCCATCGATAACATAAAGAGGTGCGGTGCTACCGAACGAACCAATACCACGAATACGTACGATAGGGTCAGCTCCCGGTTGTCCGTCTGATGTAATTTGAACACCTGCCACTTTTCCTTCGAGCATGGTCGAGATGTTTGACTTTGATACCTTCTTCATCTCGTCAGTGTTGACAACGGCAACTGAACCTGTAAGGTCAACCTTGCGTTGCGTACCATAACCGATAGCCACAACTTCACCTAGACCAATAGATGTTGCTTTTAATTGTACATCAATCACTGGTCGGTCAGCTGGAATCTCCTGTGATTCCATTCCGACAAAAGAGAAAGTAAGAACTGCATTTTCAGGAACATTGTCCAATTGGTAATTCCCATCAACATCTGTAATGGTTCCGGAAGTCGTGCCTTTCACAACAACCGTAACACCTGGAAGGGCTTCTCCATTTGCGTCAGTGACTTTACCTTTTACTGTTATATTGTCTGTTTGGGTCATTGACGTCTGGTCGGCATTGCCGTTACCTTCTGCGTATGTCGCCGGTGCGAGTGCAAGCAATCCCAACAGGATTAAATATAAATATTTCATAGTTCAACTATTTTTTATCTTATTGATTATTCAACAATTACGAGATAAGACTCCTCTGTTACCAGTGCGCAATTCAAATCAGAACTGTCTACCGTTATACCCGCATACTTTTGGAAATGCGTTTCGCCGTTGGCGTATGTAACATTGTAAAGTACATCAGCAGTGTTATCTCCATTGTTTGTTACTGTGATGACTACCTTAGAGCCACTTATGTTTGGTGCGAATACATCAAAATTCCAATCATTTGTGAGGGTGGCTGTGCCATATCCATCGCCCCATCCGTAGCTGTCCATGCGAACTACAGCATATTCAGTCGAGTCAGCCTTGCGCAGAATTGTACAGGGGCTGTGCCAGTTTTCAAGATTGTCGGAGTAGCAGTACATCGTAAGTGTCTTACTCGAACCTGATGCGACTGGATAGTCATCAGAGAATTCCGTCCACCATGCAGTCGAAAAGTCAGCAGCACCTACTTGGCCTATACCCTTTACAAGGGTTAATGGGCAAGTTGTCGTTACAGTGCTTGTTGCACCAACATAAGAAACGACAGCGTTCTGAGAACCTTCGGCAGCCGGAATCTTACTAAACTGAAGCGCTTCGTTTGCTAAGACACCTGTCGTACCGTCGGAATAGGTAGCTGTTACGGCAAGACCTGTCGTGTTGAATATGATCGAGTCGCTGCTGTAGTAATAGTAGGTAGTTATGTCTGGCAAAGTAGTAACCTCCAGGCTTGAAACAGAGTTCGTTACTTCCAGCGTGTAGTAGGTTGATACAGCTTGGGTATATGCGCCTTGCTTCGTTTTGCTATAAGATACAAGAACTGTCTTTTCTCCGAGTGTCGTCATATCAGGAATGACGGTGAATGATATATCTGTAGAATCGACTTGTTCAGATGATCCGTCAGCGAAAGTAACAGTGGCGGTTGCATTTCCCCAGAAGTTTTCGTTGCCTAATTCAACAAACTTAGGAGCTCCTTCTATAGCGATTGAAGTCGGATTAACATCCTCTACAACAGTAACTTTAGAAGGGATAAGGTATGCCTTTTTCATCACAAAATGGCTGCCATCGCCAACTAAGAAAGCCACGATATCATCAGTGGCAGAAACCGGTTGTTGATAGGTTTCGGTTAGCGTTGTACCATTTGTTCCAACCATAGTGGCTGTTACAAATACATTGCCGGTAACAGAGTGGTCAATATCCATAGAAACATAAGCACCTTGCATAGTCGCACGGAAATCGTCCCAAATATCGCCGTCTCCGTTAGTGTCGGGATAGTTTTGAGTGATCATATTTAAGTCGAAATCACTGTTACCCCAGCCGTAGGCATCCGATCGGAGGGTAAAATATCCTATTTTACCATTGTTGGGGTCGTAATCGGCACTATTCGCTTTTGCAACATCCACAGCAAGATTCCAGTTGTTCCAGTTATTCGCTTCGGAACCGTGGTTGATAAAGTCCAGATGCAAAAGCTTGTTTGCAGGAATGGTGAAGAAATCAGAATGCGCACCATTCCATGGGGTATCACTGTTCCAACCGGAACTGTTATCTTCAGCTCCGACGATCGGCGTAGTGATAGTGAGGTAAGTCGTGTCACCTGTGTTTGGTTTCGCAGCTTCAATTGAGTCGATCCTGCTCTGCAGGTCAGCGGGTGCATCAATTGAATAAATATCCAACTTTTGGCACCCAACAAAGGCAAATGCTGCCAAAACTGCTACGCTAAAAATGCGCCTCATCAGTTTTGTTTTTTTCGCTTTGCGCAAATTACTCACGCTCGACAGATCAAAGCAAGCTTGGCTTTGTTCTCGCTTAATCGTAATTTTCATAAATTTAAATTTGATTGAGTTCATTTTTTTTCTATTGTTAAATCTGTTTCTTAAGACTTGTAGCCACCATGTTGATTTAATTTAGTCGCGGAGGTCCCTTTCGGGGATTGTCACCGATCTGTGGATTAATGACTATTCTAATTGTGGATGTTTGCACTGCAAGCGGACTTGCTTGCAGACGAACGATTACATCTGCGAAAGCAAAAAGCAGATGCGAGACAAAAGCTTTTAGTTTCATCATAAGTTGGGTTTGTGTCGTTAATTATGTACCGTAAAGGTAGATTGCCTTGATCAGCCTTAGGAGGACGTAAGAATATTTGAAGTGGACAAAACAGGAATTCATTTTATCCTCGTCAACAAAAACCACAAACAACTACATATCAGATGTTTACTTTTTTGGACTGGAATTCTGAAGGACTCATTCCATAGAATTTCCGGAAAATTCGGCTAAAGTATTTTGGATCATTAAAGCCAACATTAAAAGCGATATCCGCTATCGGTAAGTTGTTTCTCTGAATCAATCCAACCGCCTTTTTCAGCTTAAACGAGTTGATAAAGTCGGTAATGTTTAAATCGGTGATTGCCCTGATTTTTTTGTATAGCAAACTTCTACTCACGAACATTTCCGAGGCAAACTGACTAGCCGAAAATTCAGGCTCAGTGTAGTTTTGTTCTAAAATTTTGTAGGCACGAGATATGAACTCTTCATCCACAGTGTTGGACGTTAACTCGGAAGGTTCTACGGAATCTGAATTGCTGAACATGCGTTTTAACTTTCTCCGGGATTCAACCAGGTTATTCATTTTAACCTGAAGGATTTGCAGGTTGAAAGGTTTGGGAATGTAGTCATCTGCTCCGGTTTCCAATCCTTCAACCCAACTCTCAACCATGTTTTTTGCCGTTAGCAGAATGATTGGAATATGGCTGGATTGAATGTCCTTTTTCAAACGGCTGCACAACTCGATGCCGTCCATCACTGGCATCATCACATCACTAATAATGAGCTCCGGTGAATATTTTTTGGCCATGGCCAGCCCTTCTTTACCATCTTCAGCACCGAGCGTCCTGTAATCGCTGCGCAGGGTTTGAACAAGAAAATTCCGCAAGTCAAAATTATCCTCAACGATCAACACCAATGGTTTCGTTTTGTCTTCCGGGCGGTCGGTTTCCTTATTTTCAAAATTAGTGGCCCGTTCATCAATGTATTCGGTTAATACATCAACGCGACCTTCCAGGTTCACCTCAACAGGTACTGCTGTCTGGTTAATTTCTTTGGCATCAAAACGCTCTTTGGTGTAAGGTAACCGAACGATGAATGTACTTCCCTTGCCGAGTTCACTTTCCACTTTCATTTCGCCGTGTAGTGCTTTCACGATCTCATGGGTCAGTGCCAATCCAATTCCAGAGCTCGACATTTCGGCATCTTTTTTAGCTGATTCAACCTGGTAAAAACGATCAAAAATATAGGCCAGGTTCTCAGCGGCAATTCCTTTGCCGGTGTCTATTACCTGAATACAGACATAGGGAACCGGAAATTCGCTATCAGAATCCTGGTCAACAAAAGATACCTGCAACCTGATCTTTCCTCCCGGCGACGTGTATTTAAACGCATTGGAAAGCAAGTTGTAAAAGACATTTTCCAGCTTCTCCGAATCGAACCAAGTGTTCTTCGGCGGTTTTTGTGCGATAAACTGATAATCAATATTTTGATGGTACGCCAGATCGTTGAACGATTCGAAAATGCTTTTCAAGAAACCGGCCAAATCACCTTTGCTCACACGCAACACCAACTTCCCGGTTTCAATACGACGGAAATAAATAAGCTGGTTGATCAAATGCAACAAGCGCTGGGCATTTCGGTCGATGATTTTAAGGGTGTTCGTTGTCTCCCGATCGCCTTTCATACTCTTCATCAGTTTCTCCAGCGGATCGATAATCAGGGTCAGCGGGGTGCGGAATTCATGTGAAATATTAGTAAAAAAGCGTAACCGAAGTTGATTGACCAGGTTCACCTTTTCATTCAACTCAATCACCTCATCACGTTGTGAAGCAATCTGTTCGTTCTGCTGTTCCAGCGCAACTTTCTGCCCTTCAATCAGCACCTGCCGCTCGGCAAGCTGTTGATTGGTCAACTTCAAATTTTCGGCCTGTACTTCAAGCTCTTGTTTTTGCTCTTCAATTTTTTGTGTCCGCTCTTTGACCTGCTTTTCTAACTTACGTTTTTGTTCTTTCAAAAAGGCGGTCCGGTAGCGAATGTACGCCATCACAAGGAGTGCAATTGCAAAAATAACAAGTAGTTGAAACCAGGCAGTCTTCCAAAACGGTGGCTGAACGGTAATATTTAGTTCTGCAATCTTGTCCGACCAAACGCCATCGCTATTCGTTGCTCGTACCTGGAAAAGATAATTACCACCAGCCAAATTCGTGTAGTTGGCAAAACGCCGATTTGATGATACAGTGACCCAGTCCTGGTCCACACCAACCATTTTATATTGGTACTTAATCTTTTCAGGCAGAAAATAATCCAATGCCGAAAATTCAATGGAAAATACGGCATCTTTATAAGACAATTCCAGGTTCTTCGTTTCCCCAATCGGCTTATTCAACACCACACGTGAGTGATATTTTTGCCCCACTCTAACCGGTTTATTATAAATCGAAAACTCGGTAAAAACCGGTTTAAACGAGTTGGGATAAAGTTCAATGTCCTGTGGTCGGAAGTAGTTCAGTCCGTTTATGCCACCAAAATAAAGCATACCCGACGAATCTGCGTAGGATGCTGACCAGTAAAACTGATCACTGAGCAAACCATCTTTGACAAAGTAATTTTGGAACGTTTCATTTTCCGGATCGAACTTAGACAGCCCCATATCGGTGCTAATCCAGATATTTCCCTGCAGGTCCTGTTCCATGGCATAGGCAACATTGTTACACAGCCCTTCTTCTTCGGTGTAACGGACAAAATGGCCATTGTCACCATCTTCAACAAATTTGCAAACTCCACTACCATATGTGCCAATCCAAACAGCGCCATCTTTGGTTTCTAACAGTGAGATAACATAATTCCCGGGCAGTGAAACTGAATCAGAGGGCTGATTAAAAAACGTATCGTATTTAATTTGACTGGTTCGTGATGTAAAATTGTCAATGTCTTTTTCTTTGAATCGATACAAGCCGTTTCGTGTTCCAACCCATAATCGATGATGATTATCCAGCAATAAACACCCCACTTCCAGGGTTTCCTGAAGATTCATTTTTTCATGAACATGCAGAAATGTTCTGCTCTTCAGTTGAAAAATATCCAAACCTCTCAGTGTTCCAATCAGAATGCGATTTTTATCCAGTTGAAGTTGCGATGAGACAAAATCGCTACACAGGCTATTGGGATCAAAATCAACATG
Source organism: Sunxiuqinia sp. (assembly GCA_035266925.1). Lineage (GTDB taxonomy): Bacteria > Bacteroidota > Bacteroidia > Bacteroidales > Prolixibacteraceae > Sunxiuqinia. Next base: position 6,503 of record DATFMO010000412.1, read on the forward strand.
ATTATACACGCTGAAATTACCTCGCTTTTCTGAAAGCATCTGGTTCAATCCGCCCCCCCAGGTTCCAATCCATAAATTATTATTTTCATCACGCAAAATCGACGTAACAAAGTCGCTGCTGATGCTATTTTCCTTGCCGGGATCGGCTTCGTATTTGGTAACCTCTCCGTCTTTTGAAATGCGATTTAGACCACCTCCAGCAGTTCCCACCCATAATACTTCGTCTTCTTTCAATATGGAATTAATCGTATTTTGACTAATTGTTTTTGGATTGGCCGGTTCATGACGCAAGGCGTAGAAAGGTTTTTGATAGGTGTTGTAATAATTAGCTCCACCTTTTTCGGTTCCAATCCAAACATTACCTAAATCATCGGTGAATAACGAATTCACAAATGGATTATTCAAATTTTTATTTGGTGAATCTTCTCCACTGCTCAAATGGATAAATCCGCGCGTATCGGGTTGAAAATAATTGAGTCCTCCCAATGTTCCTACAATGATAGTTCCATTGACATCCTCAGCAATATCCGTAACAGATAGATGATTCAAACCCAACGATTCACCATTCTCTACTCCAAAATAGGAAAGGCGATCTCCGGCAGGCTCATAAAGATAAAGGCCACCATCGGTGCCCACCCAAATATTGTGGCGGGAATCCTGCAAAACAGATTGAATGTTCTGACCGTCCAGTTGCTCATGCAGCCTGCTCCAATGATTATTCCCGGACAAATTGTCTAAATCAATGACTGCCATCCCCAAAGCAGTACCAACAAACAGATCGTGATTTCCCAGCAAAGCCAACTTATTCACATGGCGGTCTGGCAATAGCTTACCGTCGATTTTAATGGCTTTCAAATCACCGGAAGTTCTCAGGTCGACGTACCAAAGCCCATTATTTTGAGTGGCAATCCAAAGGCGCTGTTGCTGATCAATCAAAACATCCAGAATTGAGAAATTTCCAACATTTTCCTTCAGCCTGGCATGATCAACAAACCGCCCTGTTTTCTTGTCCAGGCAAGCCAGGCCGCGACCAGTACCAATCCATAAATTTTCCTGTGCATCTTCCCGAATAGTATGAATAAAATTATCAGGCAAGCCAAGTGGCTCATGTCCTTTCTCATATGTTTTGAAGCTGTATCCATCATAACGGCACAGGCCCTTCCAGGTTCCAAACCACATAAATCCCTGATGATCCTTCACAATACAGTCAACGGTGTTTTGTGCCAAACCATCATTGGTCGTCAGGTATTGAAAACGGATGTGTTCAATTTGAAGTTTGTTGTTTTGAGCCTGAGCAAGCAACGAATTCAAAAGAATCAGTACGGTACTCAAAATAAATGCAAGCCTTTTCATTCGCCTGTTCTCATTACGATTTAAAAGAAAGTAAAAGCCAGTTTGTTTTGCTTAGCTGCTAAAGTTACAAAATACCTCAAATGATGGGAAATCGGGATGAAAAAAAGCTTCACCCGCAATACACGAGTGAAGCTTTTTACCAAACAGTTCACTTCTTATCCCAAAAATGAAATCAGCACACCAGCGGCAACGGCAGAACCAATTACCCCTGAAATGTTACTGGCCATGCAATATTGTAGCACATGATTCTTTGAATCGTATTTCAAGGCAATTTCGTTGGCCACACGCGAGGCCATTGGGACGGCACTCAGTCCGGTGGCTCCGACAAGCGGATTAATCTTTTTCTTTGAGACCAGATTGTACACTTTTACAGCGACAATACCTCCTGAAATGGAAATGGCAAAAGCGATAAATCCACCAACGATAATCATGATCGTTTGCGCATTCAGAAAAACTTCTGAAGTCATGGTAGCGCCAACCGTCAATCCAAGAAAAATGGTTGCCGTATTCAAAATAGAGCCTGTGGCTGCATCAGACAAACGGGCAACCGAAACACCAATTTCCTTGACTAAATTACCGAAAAGTAACATTCCCAACAGGG
>DATFMO010000413.1:0-2970 GCA_035266925.1 Sunxiuqinia sp.
CTCGATGACAAAAAAGATCGCTATCATCGTTTGACGGACGTCGTGAAATCGCACACCCGAGTTTACAACGAAGGAATGGTCGGAAAAACCTTTCGTGTGTTGGTGAATGGATCGGATCGTAAAACCGGCTTCAGTAACGGACTGACCGAAGGAAAACTGAATGTGCGTTTGGATCGGAAAGCACCGGAATTGATGGGGCAGATTGTGGATGTGAAAATTACCTCTGCTGCTGACTTTTCAATGAGTGGGGAATTGGTTTTTCAGGAAGAAAAAATTGAATCATGAGTGTTGTAAGAAAAAAGGTTGCTTTTAAGACCCTGGGGTGCCGGCTCAATCAGTATGAAACTGACGCCTTGGTTTCTGATTTTGACAAAGCAGGATATGAGGTGGTGGATTTCAAAGATCACGCCGATGTGGTGGTGGTGAACACCTGCACGGTGACCAACCAGAGCGACCAGAAATCACGAAATATTATTAGCCAGGCTGCCCGCCACAATCATGGTTCCATGGTGGTGGTGACCGGTTGCATGGCTAACAATTATAAAGAAAAGCTGGAAGGCGAAGACAAAATCACTTACGTGGTTGACAACGAGCGAAAAGCCAGCATTCGCCAACTGGTTGATGCCCATTATCAGGGCGAAATCATTCATCCTTCGAAACTGGAAGGGGATGTTTTCCAATTTAACACCGTTGACAAAAGTTTGCACACGCGCAGCGCCATTAAAATTCAGGATGGCTGCGATAACTTCTGCACTTTTTGTATCATCCCCTCCGTGCGAGGAAGAGCTGTGAGCCGGCCAATTCCTGAAGTGGTGGAAAGTGTGAAACGCACATTGGAGAATGGTTTCAAAGAGCTGGTGATTACGGGCGTGAACATTGGCCGCTATGAGTGGGAAGGCAACAAATTTGAAGATGTGCTGGAAGCTATCTTAAACGTTCCCGGTGATTTTCGGGTGCGTATTTCATCCATCGAACCGGATGGATTTGGCGATCGCTTCCTGGATTTATTTGATCATCCGAAATTGGCTCCGCACCTGCACCTGTGCCTACAGAGTGGTTCGGACAAAGTATTGCTACGCATGCGTCGCATGTACGATCTCGATCGTTTCACATCGATTGTGGAACGTTTCCGGGCTAAATGGCCGGACTTCAACTTCTCCACCGACCTGATTGTTGGTTTCCCGGGAGAATCGGATGAAGATTTCAAGGAAAGCCTGGATTCAGTTTCGCGGTACGGTTTCAGCCACGTGCATACTTTTAAATATTCGGTGCGTAGAGGAACCCGTGCCGAACGCATGGATGAGCAGATTCCGGAGAAAGTAAAAACGACTCGCTCGGCGCAGGTTCGTGATCTGTCGCAACAAAACCGGGAGAAATACCTCGGCCAGTTTATTGGCCGGGAACAAACCGTATTGATTGAAAAGATCGATTCCAAAGGATTCGCATCCGGTTACGGCGAACATTATGTCCCCGTTCGATTCAAGGCTAATGGCCTGTCCAAAAATTCATTTCAGAAAATAAAATTGACCAAATTAGAGGGGGAAGGCGAAAAATTAAGCCTGTTGGGTGAACTAATAGCCTAGTATTTTGTCATAGTAAGAGATTTTTCATTCATTCTCTGTTTAACGACAATATGGGTAAAGCTCAACAAAATAGAACCCTTAAAAACAAATCCGGTCGTCATGATGATCATGTTGATTATCAGGATATAATGAGCGATTTTCATGCGCGGTTAAAGGAAGTTTGTTCACATGGAAGTGAAAAATCCATCGAAAAACACTGGGAGCGTGGAAAGTTGTTGGCACGGGAACGAATTGACCTTTTGATCGATCCACAGACACCGTTTCTGGAACTTTCTTCATTTGCTTCCTATAATCAATATGATAATGCTTTCCCATCAGCTGGAATAGTCACTGGGATTGGTGTTGTACACGGTCGTGAATGCATGATTGTTGCGAATGATGCGACTGTAAAAGGCGGAACCTATGTGAAAGAAACGATCAAAAAGCATGTTCGCGCCCAGGAGATTGCCCTGAAAAGTCAATTGCCCTGCATTTATTTGGTAGATTCTGGAGGTATTTTCCTGCCGGAGCAAGCCAAAGTGTTTCCCGATCGTTTTGATTTTGGCCGGGTGTTTTTCAACCAGGCGCAATTGTCCGCACAGGGAATCCAGCAGATTGCTGTGGTAATGGGTTCTTGTACTGCAGGTGGGGCCTACGTTCCAGCTATGTGCGACGAAACCATCATCGTGAAAAACCAGGGGACCATTTTTATTGGTGGCCCACCTTTGGTAAAAGCAGCAACCGGTGAGGAGGTGACAGCTGAAGAACTTGGCGGTGGTGATGTACACACAACTATTTCAGGTGTAGCCGACCACTTGGCAAATGATGATGCTGATGCGTTGAAGATCTGTCGCAAAATTGTATCTGGTTTGCCCAGAATTGAGAAACGCAACATTGAACTTCAGGAAGTTCGCGAGCCAAAATTTAAATCGGAAGAAATATACAACTACCTGTCAACTGATTTGAAGAAGCCGATCAACGTGCGGGCAATCATTGAACGATTGGTGGATGACAGCGATTTTCAGGAATTCAAGAATAACTACGGCAAAACGCTGTTAACCGGTTTTGCGCATCTACAGGGAATACCCGTTGGAATTTTAGCCAATCAGAGTTTTCTGACGGCTGAAAGTGCCCGGAAAGGGGCTCACTTTATTCAGTTGTGTAACCAGCGGCAGATCCCACTCTTGTTTTTGCAAAATATTACCGGCTTTATTGTCGGCAAAAAATATGAACACGAAGGCATTGCACGCGACGGCGCCAAATTAATTAATGCAGTGGCCAATTCAGTGGTGCCCAAAATTACAGTTGTGGTAGGGGGCTCGTTTGGTGCCGGCAATTATGCCATGGCCGGTCGCGCCTACGAACCCGATTTTCTGTTTATGTGGCCCCATTCACGCATTGCCGTGAT
>DATFMO010000414.1:0-2902 GCA_035266925.1 Sunxiuqinia sp.
TCCGACTAACCTGTTCCGACTTTCGTTGTATTTCTTCTCGTCCGAGGTGTTCCTTTCCAATGACGTGAAGCACTCCCAGTTGTTGTAGATCACGCAAAAATGGCTCATAGTCATTGTGATACACCAGAAAACTATATTTGAACATCGGAATAATCATCACGCCAATATTTTTCGTTTTTGCCTGCGCTTTTTGATAATCTTTTGGGCCGATTTCGATAGGTTTTCCTCATCCTCTAAAAACCGTTTGATTTTTAAAATGGCATCTTCAAAGGCCGGGATCTGCACTTTTTCGTACAAATTCACTTTTTGCGTCGTTTTTCGCCGAGCCAGGTTCAACAATTCCATTTTCCGTTGGTAAAAATTTCGTTCAATGGCAATTGACACCAACTCTTTGACAATGACAATTCCCTCAGGAAACCAGCCGGGCTGGCTGAACAAACTGAAGTCAGCTTCCTGAAATGTTATTTCATTCAGTAATGGAGTTTTGATACCGGCAATCGTGGTGACCGTTGTTTCAATTTCACCAATGCGAATCAGTTCCGGCACAAATTCACTCCAGATTGCTGCGTTTTCCGAGTAAATTCCCAGCTTCAATTCCAGTTTGTCCTGCAGTTCCTGGGCTCGCTGCTTAGCTTTGGCCACTTCAAAACGCAGGGTAGCTTCTTTGCTTTTCAAAGTAGGCGATGACCGCAGCCTGATATCGAGTTGTTTATTCAGGCTTTGCAGTGCAATCTTGTTATATTGAAATTTCAAAGCCACTTGACTTCATTTTAAATGTCAACTTTAGTGAATTGGAAAAATGAGCATCGGCACTTTACTTGCCATGATCATTGAATTTACCAGGTCGGGATGAAACAGCTTATAAATAAAGCTACGTTTGGGCGTTGACAACGATATCAAATCGATTTGTCGCTTTTCAATCAATACTTCCAAGTCGATCGGTTGGTCCTTCTGATGGCCATCTTCAACATGAATATCCTTTTTCGGATAAGCTTCTTTAATGAATTCATTGATCTCGGCAACCCGTTCGGGAGCTGCAGGATGATCTTCAGCATCGAGATGCGCACAATAAATTTTTGATTCAAAAGGCTCAATAATTTTAATAAATCGATTAAACGAAGTATTATCAACCTCGTTAAAATCGGTAACATACAGAATATTGAGCTGTTCCAAATCGCTATAAACGGAACTTGCCGGTATCATTAAAACGGGATACTGGTTGTGTTCAATGACAAATTTTGTGGCCTTGGCAAAGTGCTCCTTATTCCTAATCTCCCGGGCCTTTTGTCCCATAATGATCAGATCTGGCTGATAACGTTGACTCAAAGCCACCAGTGTATTTCCCAATTTGCCGGTGTGTACCGCAAAGTGAAATTTTGCCTTGTTCAATCGGTCTTTGTTAATTAGTTTTCGTAATTGCTCACTGAACTCGACCATACGTTGCTGAGCCAACTCATTCGATTCATCCTTTTCAATCTTCTCGTACTTCTCCCACGAAGTGGTATATTTTGTGGGACCGGAAAGGTTTGGATCATCCAATACATATAGAAATTTAACTTCAGCTTTGATCCTTTCGGCCATGCCAAAAGCATATTCTATGGTATTGAATGAATAGTTGAATAAATCGATCGCTACCAGAATTTTGCGAAGATCACGAATCGTGTGGTTCTTGTGAATATCATTCAGATCAAAGTCTCGATTCAACTGCAACAGTAACTTGACTGTTGGTTCCACATCGCTGGCTTTGACCTTCAAATTCCATCGCATGGGCTGTTTTTTATCGGTGCTGTCAAAACCTTCATCGGTTAGGAAGCATTCGATGCCTTCAAACTCAAGTTTTTCCTTCACAAAGCGGACAGCATACATCTTTGTGAATTTCATGACTGTTACTAGTTGGTTTTTCATGGCTTATTTGGTTTTTTATTGAATTTTTGTTTTCCACAGACCATATTTGTCAACCAGCTCAGCTTTAACTCCAACTTCATTGGTTGAAAAATAGCGGGCAAAAAGATCCCATGTTACATCCAACATGTCATCTGTACTTAAATTTACGTCAATGGCTAACAGCTGGTTAGCATATTCACGAGCAAATTTTAGGGCACGTTCGTCATAATCAGTTAAATCGAAGCCATTTTCAAACTTGGTTCTCGCATTGGCAGCATCGGCATACAGGCGAACAGCTGCGTTCATTACCTGCGGATGGTCCTCACGCGTCTTTTTACCAATCACCAACTGTTTGAGCCGCGACAGGCTACGGAACGGATCGACTATGACCTTCCCAATTTCAGCATCCTTCCGGAGGAACAATTGCCCTTCGGTGATGTAGCCTGTGTTGTCAGGAATGGCGTGGGTGATGTCGCCCCCCGACAAAGTTGTTACTGCAATGATGGTGATGGAACCACCGTCTGGAAATTGCACCGCTTTCTCGTAAATGCGTGCCAGATCACTGTACAATGAGCCGGGCATGCTATCTTTCGAAGGAATCTGGTCCATCCGGTTTGATACAATGCTCAAGGCATCGGCAAACAAGGTCATGTCAGTCAAAAGAACCAGCACCTTTTGATGCCGCTCAGTAGCAAAATATTCAGCGGTGGTGAGTGCCATGTCGGGAACCAACAGCCGTTCCACGGGTGGATTCTCGTTTGTATTCACAAAACTGATGATGCTATTCAGTTTTCCTGCATTTTCAAACACATTTTTAAAAAACAGGTAATCATCATTGGTCAATCCCATGCCGCCCAAAATTATTTTGTCGGCTTTGGCACGCATAGCGACAAGTGCCATCACCTGGTTGTAAGGTTGATCAGGGTCTGCAAAAAAAGGAATCTTTTGGCCAGTCACCAACGTGTTGTTAAGATCAATGCCGGCAATGCCTGTTAGAATAAGTTCCGAGGGTTGCTGT
>DATFMO010000415.1:0-5705 GCA_035266925.1 Sunxiuqinia sp.
TCTTTGCGGTCGGCAATGTGAACAGCGCCCGTCAAGCCACTTGCTCCGGTGGTGTATATCCGGTCTTTGTAGCTGGCATTTTCCAGTGGCGGAACAATACAGTTGGTCGTGAAAAGAATTGGTCCGTTGAACGACTCAAACTCCTCTTTCTGTTTCCACCACGCATTTCCATAGTTTCCGACAAAATGTTCAAACTTCTTAAATGCCGGATAGTAATGTGCCGGCAACATTTCACTGTGGGTGTACACATCCACACCGGTGCCATCAGTTTGCGTCAACAGGTCTTCCAGGTCTTTCAAGTCGTGACCAGAAATCAGGATTGCCGGCTTGTTGCGAACGCCAATGTTTACCTTTGTGACTTCAGGATTCCCGAATGATGAGGTGTTGGCTGCATCCAGTAAAGCCATGACATCCACGCCAAACTTACCGGTTTCAAGAGTCAGATTGACTAATTCTTCCACGGTCAAACCTTTGGTTGTTGCCGCCAGTGTTTCCTGCAGAAAGTCGAAAATCTCCTGTTTTTCATGCCCCAGGTTGTATGCGTGTTCTGCGTAAGCAGCTAAACCTTTCAGCCCATAAATAATGAGCTCTTTCAAGGAACGAACGTCTTCGTTCTTTTCGCTCAAAATACCAACTTCTTCAGCCTTGGCTTCAAACTCCTCGGCAGTTTTTCCGTTCCAGTGCAATGATTCGTGACTGCCAATGAACAGGCCGGCATCTGCCACTTTGCCTTTTAATTCATCACGTAACTTCAGTGCTTTTTTAATGCGGATAACGAATGCTGTATGGTCAAAATTGGCATTTGTAATGGTACTAAACAAACCATCAAAAATCACTTTGTTCACTCGCTTGTCTGCCTTTCCAACCGTCTTCAAGTCGGTGTTTAGGATTGCAAGCCCCTTCAACACATATAGCAGCGTATCCTGAAGGTTCGCCACGTCGTCTGTTTTTCCACAAACCCCTTTGATCGTGCATCCAATTCCTTTCGCGGCCTCCTGGCACTGAAAACAAAACATATTCTCCATAACTCATTTTCATTTATTTTCTGATTAACTTGAATTCTTCTTTTTTTACTATATCCCCGAAAGTCATCCTGAACTGGTTTCAGGATCTACTGCAAAAACATACCTTTCCTGATTTAATAAAGATTCCGAAACAAGTTCGGATTGACATTTAAAATCTCTTTTGGTTTTTGGGGTGAAAAAAAGACCGGGAAGCCAAGATCCCGGCCGAACAATTAAACCCATTCTTCAAGCAATACGTCTCCGCGTATTCCTACTACAATCTCTTTGACAGGTATCTTTCTGCTTGCCCGCTCCACAGCCATCTGCACCAATTGCGACAATCCGCCACAGCAAGGTACCTCCATAATCACGACAGTAATGGTATTGACGTTCGATTCTTCAATCAATCGAATTAGCTTCTCCAAATAAATTTCTTTCCCCTGGTCAAGCTTCGGACAGGCAATGACCAGCTTTTTGCCTTTTAAAAATGTTTGATGAAAGTTACCGTGTGAAAAAGCGACACAGTCAGCAGCAACCAGCAGATCGGCGCCGTGAAAATAGCCGGCAGCCGGGTTGATCAGGTGCATTTGTACCGGCCATTGTTGCAATTCCGAAGGTGCTTCGTGAGTGGCAGTTACTTCTGGGGCCATCATGAATGCCGGCTTTTCAAAGCTCACAGGCGCTGACCCCGGGCATCCACCCGATGCGCAGCCCGAAGACGCTTGCTCCTGCCCTTGTGGCTTACTGTTGTGCACCTCATGAATGATGGCCTGTACGTTCACCTCCAAATCATCCTCATTGGCTTTCAGATAACGAACAGCTTCTTGTAAAAAACCTGTTTCACCGTGATCCTTCAAATGTTTCAAATGCGCAATAATCAGGTTTTCACCTTTCGGGATCATCTGTTTGATTACGGTCACTTCATCATACTCATCAGCCTCACGCTTCTCAATCTCAATAGCACCCTGCGGGCAATGACCAAGGCAAGCACCTAATCCATCACACATCAACTCACTAATCAGTCTTGCCTTGCCGTCAATCACCTGCAGCGCCCCTTCGTGGCAATTCGGTATGCATTGTCCGCATCCGTCACACAACTCGTCATCTATTTTTACAATTTCGCGTATCATCTTTTTCAATGTTTGATGCAACAAAAATAGGGAGAGCCTGTTGGTAAGGTTGTATCAAATGTTACAAACACGAACTTTTATGATCGATTTTGATTTAATCGCGCGTTCTCCTGTATTCATGGGTATTCCGGCAAACATTCTGGAAGAACTTTTAAGTAATATTCATTACCAGATTCGGAAATTTGACAAGAATGAAATGGTCGTTCAGTCCGGTGATGAATGCAACCGTTTATTTATTGTGTTACAGGGAAGTGTAAAAGGCGAAATGGCGGACTACACGGGTAAAACCATTAAAATTGAAGATGTTGAAGCACCCCGTCCTTTGGCTGCTGCTTTTCTGTTTGGGAAAAATAACCGGTTTCCGGTGACTGTCATTGCCAACGACGATGTTGAGCTTTTGAGTATTGAACGGGCAGAATTCCTGAAATTGTTGCAGCAAGATGCCCGTATCCTGACCAATTATTTGAATTCGATTTCGTCACGGGCACAGTTCCTTTCGCAGCGTATTAAGTTTTTGTCGTTTAAAACCATTCGACAGAAAATTGCCCACTACCTGCTCGATTTAGCCGGTGATCGACTCGCGGTTGTCGAGCTACCGCTTTCGCAATCGCAATTGGCGGAGTTTTTTGGAGTGACCCGCCCTTCACTGGCGCGTGCCATGGGCGAACTGGATCAGGAAGGATTGATTGAAGTTCAAAGACGAACCATCCGAATTATGGATAAACAAAAAATGAACGATTTGCTGAAGAGCTGAGGGCAAAGAGCGAAGGGCTTTTTGAGATTTCAAATTTTGATCTCAAAATATTTTGGGCGATTAATGATGATTTAACACTGCTCGCTATTAAATACCTTTTTGTCTTCTATTTTGTAGTTTTGTATTCAAATTACGTGAGATGCAATATATTCAATCAGGAGAAAAATCGTTTTTTAAATTTGACAACCTTTCAGCAGCCGGTGTCTTCCATTTCACATCAACAAAAGAAGGTTGGCAAGAGGATGCTCATGTCCGATTTACAGGCGATCAACCTGGTGAATACCAAGGATTTCGTAAGGAGTTGGCGACGTCGCTAAAACTTGATGAACAAACTTTTTTATTTCCTCGCCAGGTTCATGGCACTCATATCGAAGTGATTGATGGCCCTGTTGATGCCACTTCATTACCTGATACCGACGCCCTGATCACCAACCAACCCGATGTTTGTGTTTGCGTGCAATCAGCCGATTGTGTTCCGATTCTGATTTACGATCCAATTCAACACGTGGTTGGTGCTGTTCATTCCGGCTGGCGGGGAACTGTCAATAAACTGGTGAGTAAAACCATTTATAAAATGCAAATGGCCTTCGATTCGATGCCGGAGGATTTGCTGGTCGGAATTGGCCCTTCCATTTATATGCATGCCTATGAAGTTGGTTCAGAAGTGATCAATCCCGTGCGCGAAAAATTTGTCAATTACCGTCAATTGTTACGCCCCTCAGCTGAAAAGGGGAAAGCCTATTTTGATCTTTGGGAAGCCAATAAAACACTGTTGGTGAATACTGGCGTACCGCTGGAAAACATCGAAATAATGGGCTTTTGCACCTATTCACATGAAGCACTTTTCTATTCTGCCCGACGTGAAGGCTCGAAAACCGGGCGGATGGTCAGTGGAATCATGCTGTCTAAAAAATAAAATCCCCTGTTCCGGTCCGCTAGTGAACCAAAACAAGGGTATCTATTGATGCTTTTTTATTTCCCTTTTGTCAGGTACTTCAAAACCAATTTAACTTCGGAAGAACTCATATTCGTGTTCGGCGCCATTTGTGCAACAATCGATGGCCATGTGCTTGCTGAAAAATCACTGGGTGAATATAAATAATGACAAGCATTGCAGTTGCTGGTGTACAACGCTCTTCCTTGTTGCAATTGTGCAAGGGTGGCATTCGGAGTTACATCCGCACTTGTAGGCTGATACAAACTCCCGGAACCACTTCCACTTTTTGAACAGGAAGACACCATTATTCCAAAACCCACAAGCAAAATGCCTAAACGAATAATTTTCATGGTAATTTATTTAAAGGATTTCTCTATACATCCATAACCTTTAATCAGCTCGAACTGTTGTGCTTATTCAGCTTTTTAAGGAAATCTTAAGTTTTTTTCAGATCTTTTGAACGTTGAAAAACAACTTATTTCAGAATTGGAGAGAACAAACTAATTAAGCTTTCCAGAACCAGTTGGTGAAAAGTGTCAGTACAGGGAAAATCTCCAAACGCCCAAGCAGCATGGTGAAAGAAAGTAAAACCTTCGAGGAATCGGACAACATACTGAAGTTAGAGACAGGCCCAACTTTCCCAAATCCCGGACCAATACCGCCCATCGTAGTAGCCACCGAACCAAATGAAGTGGCCCAATCATTCCCCAAACCAATCATGGTAATGGTGGCAATGATGATAATGCCGTAATACACTAAAATGAAATTTGACACCGCAGCTACCTGTCTTTCGTCCAACACTTTATTGTTGTATTTAATTTGATAGACCGCATTGGGGTGAATGATCCGTTTGATGTTCCGTTTTATCGCCTTCCAGTTGATGTAGTGACGAATCACCTTGACACCGCCCCCGGTTGATCCGGCACAGGCTCCAATCAGCATGACCATCGCAATGAGCATAATGCCCTGGTTGGGCCACTGCAAATAGTCATCGGTTGCAAACCCCGTGGCGGTAATCACCGAAATAACCTGGAAGTAAGAATCCCGGAATGCTTTTTCAAAGGGTATTTTTTCAGAAAAGAACAAGATGAGCGTCAGCACTCCACCAACAACAAAAATAATTTGCAGGTAAAACCGCAACTCATTGTTTTTAAGCGCCACCTTCGATTTTCCTTGTGCCATGAGGACGTGCAACACAAAGTTGATCCCGGACAGCAACATGAAAATCATGATAACATATTGAATGTACGGCGAATACTCTGCAATGGAAGTGTTTTTCGTAGAAAATCCACCGGTAGCCACCGTTGCAAAAGAGTGACAAACAGCGTCAAAAAGATCCATGCCTCCAAAAGTCAGCAAAACGGTTTCTACGAAAGTGAGTCCCACATAAATCATCCAAATGTTTCGGGCAACGTACCGAACTTTGGTGGTAAATTTTTCTTCCACAACCACCGATGCTTCCAGGTTAAACAGCTGGCCTCCGTACATCTTTAGCAATGGCATGATAGCTACTACCAATACAATGATTCCCATTCCGCCAATCCAGTGTGTTTCACTTCGCCAAAAAAGAATGCTTCGGGGCAAGGCCTCAATATCATTCAATATGGAAGATCCGGTTGTGGTGAATCCCGACATGGATTCGAAAAAGGCATCAAAAAAGTGGGGAATGGTTTGGGTGAATAAATATGGGAGACAACCAAAAAAAGCCAGGAATATCCAGCCAACCGTAACAATGATCAAGCTTTCGCGGTTGCCCGGTTCTGCTCGTCGACTGTTCCAACTAATAAAATAAAAGAAAAGTCCTGAAGCAAAGGTCACACCGATTGAGATGGCCAGTTGTTCCAAAATTTTCTCATGGTCGTGCCAGGAAATCAACAGGG
>DATFMO010000416.1:0-2157 GCA_035266925.1 Sunxiuqinia sp.
GATGTAGTTTTTCTTTTTTAAAAAGCGAGGAATCAGGATTAAAATATTTACGTACACACCAAAAGCCAGCCCCAAGTTGAGTATGGCGACTTTGGGAATATCTTTTGCAAGGTTGAATTGATAGCCCGGAGCGACGTAAAATGAACCGAGTGCAAAAGCGATGCTACTGATCCAAAATAATAGTTGGGCCAGCATCTGAATGCGCTGGTAGTTTTTTACAAAGGTCATTTAAATCCGGTCTTTGCGTTTAATGACTTTGTTGAAGTAATATTTGATCGGATTGGTATATTTTAACTGCTTCCAGGGGCGACTGCTATGTGGTTTATGAACGACAGGCAATGTGGTGACGAGGTAATTTTTGAAACCCAGTAATTTCGATTTTCGGGAAATAAAAACATCGTACCAGTCTTTTTCCCTGGAAAGCTCGTTAAATGAAAAACTCGTTAGCAGATCGAATGAAAGCAACGTACAACAAAAGCTCAAGCTGTGAGAAGTATCTGCAATTTCCTGTTTTTCACCCTTGAAATTGAGATAAGGAAAGTTAATTTGTCCACTCTCATCGGTTGTTATCGCTCCCAGCATGCCACACTTCTCAAGTTCGGATGAAAGATCAAACATTTTCTCCAGCGTATCTTTTTTCACAATGACATCCGATTCAACAATAACCAGTGGAAGTTTTAGATCAAGTGCTTTTTGTTGAGCCATTTGAAGTACAAGGTTATAGTTGGGCGATGGTGTATTCGTTACGTCTTTCAAATGAACCAATTCAAACCCTAATTTCTTTTGGGTCTCCTCGAGGATCTTCCTGTTTTCAGCAGTACTGAAATCATTGTATACCACATGACGGTGATCTCCTTTACACTGATTGATTGCCTCTATCGTTTGTAAAGTTGTTGCAATGGAATCCTTAACTGGTGTTATGACTAACGTTTTAGGCATATTGCTTCGGGTTGAAGGTTAATTCAAGTTTCGAAGCCAGGTTCTTCAAATCTTCAACAACAGCTTCTTGAAGAGGAATGCCGTTCAGTTTGCGTTTGGCTGTTAATTCGCGCTCTGGATCACCAGGAATCAGGACTTTGTTGTTGGGATCAACGGTTTCAGCAGTGCGGAACGTGCGAATCCAATTGTCCATGTGTTTCTTGAATTCATCCGCAGGGCGAAAAGCATCAATACGAAAGGCGCCAAAGAAATGTCCAATTCCGTCGCCAACAGGATTAGTTGGTGGTTCCAGAAAAGCTACGAATGGTGGAACCCATGGGCCATAATTTGCACCGGATAAAACAGCAGAGAAAATATCGACCAGCGAGCCAAGGCAATAGCCTTTGTGGCTGCCATGCGCGCGGTCACCTCCCAGAGGCAACATGGCGCCTCCTTTTTTCAATGCAAAAGCGTCGGTTGTTGACTTCCCGTCTTTGTCTTGTGCCCAGCCCAAGGGAGCATCTTCACCATTACGTTGAAGAATTTCCAGTTTGCCGTTGGCAACCGTCGTAGTAGCCATGTCAATAACGAATGGAGGTTCTTCTTTGGCAGGAATGGCGACAGCAATTGGGTTGGTTCCCAAGAACCGGCTTTTAGAAAAAGTTGGTGATACCAGCGGACTGGCATTGGTCATTGAAATGCCAATCATGTCTTCCTCTAAAGCCATCATCGCGTGATAGCCGGCAATCCCATAGTGGTTTGAGTTTTTTACAGCGACCCAACCACTGCCAACATTACGGGCTTTGGTCATGGCAATACCCATCGCTTTTGGTCCGGCTACCAGTCCCAACCCCAGGTCGGCATCCAACACTGCGGTTGATGGTGTTTCATGTACCACTTTCATGGTCGGAGTGGCATTTAGTCGACCTTTTTCCCAAAGGCGAATGTAGCCACTCAGCCTGGCAACACCGTGCGAATCCACGCCTCGTAAATCGGCTTGGTTTAAACAATCTGCAGCCAGCTTTGCTTCGTCAGCTGGGCAGCCAATGCTTTCAAATACTTGTTGTGTAAATTCTTTAAGGTATGTCGAATTAACAGTCATGTTCAATGCTTATTTTCTGAATATATCCCGCCCTGTAGCCTGTGCTGTCGGCGTAATCAGTATGTCATTAATATTGACATGTGCAGGCCTGGACAGCACAAAGTAAATACTTTCTGCAATGTCTCGTGCATTTAAGG
>DATFMO010000417.1:0-5724 GCA_035266925.1 Sunxiuqinia sp.
GTCGCGATTTCCATGTCGCGATAAAAGAACGCATGGGTGATTTCCAGTTTGCCGGCAAACGATTCGCGTTATTCGCGGCGAATCGGAGTTCGCTGCACCCGGGTGTTTCGTCCCGATTGAATTCGGGATCGACCGGAACAATTTTTTCGTGCCGATTACAAATCGGTACACCGGAATGTTGAATGCCACATACAAAAGCACTATTTTTGCTGTTTAATGATTTGAAAGGTGGAATTATGATGCGGATTGCGAATCGTTTTTTTATAAGTATTTCTCTTATTGTTTTAGTATTCATTGGATACCAGTTTCTGGAATCATCAACTTACCCAGCCGAAAAGGGGCGTGGTGAAAAGACTGACCAATGGTTTTTTCGCACTGTTGAGGTGCCCGATACCCTGACTTTTGCGGGAGAGCCTGTTCCCCTAAAATATTCGGATGTATATGAAAGCCTGGACCGTGAGTTGTTGGTGAATTCCTATTTTCATTCACAAACCCTGCGGTACCTCAAAATGGCGCCTCGCTTCTTTTCCATGATTGAGCCCATTCTGAAAGAAGATAGTATACCAGACGACTTTAAGTACCTGGCTTTGGCTGAGAGTGGTTTTGATCCGACGATTGTTTCGCCGGCTGGAGCAGTAGGTTTCTGGCAATTTATGAAAGGAACGGCTCGCGATTATGGGTTGGAAGTGGATGGAGAGATTGATGAACGATACAATATTGAAAAATCAACGCATGCGGCTTGTGCGTATTTTCATGAATCGTACGAGAAATACGGAAGCTGGACGATGGTCGCTGCTACTTACAATGCCGGACGCAATTTTGTGGACAAGCAAATTGAGCGTCAGAAAGAAACCAATTACTACAATTTATTGTTAGGAGAAGAAACTGAACGCTATGTTTTTCGGATTCTGGCATTGAAACTCGTGTTGGAAAATCCGAAGAAATACCGATTCCTGGTTCCGGAGGATGAGTTGTATCCCAAATGGAAAACGAAAACCATCAAAATTTCAGGTGCGGTTCCCGACTTTGCCGATTTTGCGAAAGAGCAAGGAACCAATTATAAAATTCTGAAAATGCTGAACCCATGGTTGCGCGAGGCATACTTGACCAACAGAGCCGGTAAAACCTACGAAATTAAACTTCCGGCAAAAGGGTTTCGCACCACTAGAAATTAATGAACATGCAGAAAACTGAAGCAATAGTTCTTGAAGAAGAACTGATTGAAAATGAAGAAAAGGTTGTCGTGCATGGTGCACGGGTTCACAACCTGCAAAATATTAATGTTGAGATTCCGCGGAACCAACTCACGGTGATTACAGGCCTGAGTGGTAGTGGAAAATCTTCACTGGCTTTCGACACCATTTATGCTGAAGGTCAACGTCGTTATATTGAGACCTTTTCAGCCTATGCACGGTCATTTCTGGGCAATATGGAACGTCCTGATGTGGATAAAATTACCGGGCTGAGTCCGGTGATTTCCATTGAGCAAAAAACCACCAACAAAAACCCACGTTCAACCGTGGGAACGGTCACTGAGATATACGATTTTTTGCGTTTGCTGTATGCCCGGGCGGGTGAAGCCTTTTCGTACGAAACGGGCGAGAAAATGGTCAAATACACCGATGACCAGATTCTGAGACTGATTCAGGAAAAGTTTGAGGACAAACGGATTTTGGTGATGGCTCCGCTTGTTAGAGGCCGGAAAGGACACTACCGCGAGCTGTTTGAGCAGTACCGCAAAAAAGGCTTTTTGTATGCCCGCATCGATGGTGATGTGGAAGAGTTGCGTCCAAATATGCGGGTGGATCGCTACAAAAATCACTTCATCGAGGTAGTTGTCGATCGCTTGCAGGTTGAAAAAGGCAGCTTGAAACGGTTGAAAGAATCGGTGCAAACGGCTATGAAACAGGGGCATGGCGTGACCCTGATCATGGAGCACGACTCTGACCACATGAAATACTACAGCCGGCAGTTGATGTGTCCAACGACCGGTATTTCCTACAATGAGCCTGCACCGCATAATTTTTCGTTCAACTCACCACAAGGCGCTTGCCCTCATTGCAATGGGCTGGGAGAGGTGGCCGAAATCGATTTGGATAAGATCATTCCGGATCCTGAAAAAAGCATCGCGAAAGGTGGAATTGCACCATTAGGGGCGCATAAAAATTCGCTGATCTTTTGGCAAATTGAAGCCTTGGGTGAAAAGTATGGTTTTACCTTGAAGACGCCTGTAAAAGATATTCCTGAAGATGGATTGCAAGCTGTTCTATACGGAACGAATGAACGGATTCAACTAAAAAATTCGCCGCTTGGAAGTTCTGTCAACTACATGATGACCTACGAAGGGGTGATCAAATATATTGATAGTCAGCGGGATGATAATCCGTCGAAGAAGGCACAGAAGTGGGCCAACCAGTTTGTGAAGGAAAAAACTTGCCCGGAATGTAATGGTCAGCGATTGAAAAAGGAGTCGCTGTACTTCCGCATCGACAATAAAAATATCTCCGAGCTGGCAAAATTGGACATTTCTGAACTGAATGATTGGCTGACCGACCTGGAAGAGCGTTTGACGGATCGTCAAAGAAAGATCGGGACTGAAGTCATCAAAGAAATTCGCGACCGGGTGAGTTTTCTCATTGACGTTGGCTTGGAATACCTGTCGCTCGACCGCACTTCGCGTACCTTGTCAGGTGGTGAATCGCAGCGGATTAGGCTGGCCACACAAATTGGTTCGCAGCTGGTGAATGTGTTGTATATTCTGGATGAGCCAAGTATCGGATTGCATCATCGCGATAACCTGCGATTGATTAATTCGCTGAAACAACTTCGTGACACCGGTAACTCAGTAATTGTGGTGGAACACGACAAAGACATGATGTTGTCGGCTGATTATGTGGTGGACATGGGCCCATATGCCGGGCGTCATGGAGGGGAGGTGGTGGCTGCCGGAACGCCACAAGACGTATTGAAAGCAGATACCTTGACTTCAAAATATTTATCAGGTGAACTGACCATCGCCGTGCCGGAACAGCGTCGAAAAGGAAAAGGTGAATCACTGAGTTTAAAGGGATGCACCGGGCACAATTTAAAAAATGTAGATGTTGATTTTCCGCTGGGAAAACTGATCTGCGTGACAGGCGTTTCCGGAAGCGGAAAATCCAGTTTGGTGAACGGAACCTTGCAGCCGGTTTTGAGTCAGTATTTTTACAAATCAGTGAAAGATCCACTGGCATTCAAGAAAATCGTTGGACTGAAAAAAATAGACAAAGTGGTTCAGGTGGATCAGTCACCACTGGGGCGGACACCGCGTTCGAACCCCGTCACATACACTGGTGTTTTCTCCGATATTCGTGCTTTGTTTGCGCAACTTCCAGAAGCTAAAATCCGTGGCTACAAACCCGGACGTTTTTCCTTCAATGTAAAAGGAGGGAGATGTGAAGATTGCCAGGGCGGCGGATTGAAGATGATTGAGATGAACTTCTTGCCGGATGTTTATGTGCATTGCGACACGTGCAATGGCAAGCGTTACAACCGCGAAACGTTGGAAGTGCGCTACAAAGGAAAATCAATTAGTGATGTGCTGGATATGACGATCAACCAGGGTGTGGAATTTTTTGAAAATATTCCGTCCATCGTTCACAAACTAAAAACCATCCAGGAAGTCGGGTTGGGATATATTACGTTAGGACAGTCTTCCACGACTTTGTCTGGAGGTGAATCTCAACGGGTAAAGTTAGCTTCGGAATTGGCCAAAAAAGATACCGGCAAAACCTTATATATATTAGATGAACCAACAACCGGACTGCACTTCGAGGATATCCGCGTGCTTTTAGAGGTGCTCAACAAATTGGTAGATCGTGGAAATACGGTGATCGTGATCGAACACAACATGGATGTCATCAAGGTGGCTGACCACATCATCGACCTTGGGCCTGAGGGCGGTAAAGGTGGAGGAAAGGTTTTGTGCACCGGAACACCGGAAGAAGTGAGTAAAAACAAAAAATCATATACAGCAAAGTATCTGAAAAAAGAGTTAGCTTTATAAGCTGATTCTGACCAAATAAACATGAAGACAGTCGATATTTACTGCGAAAATACAAATTCAGTTAAGGCCTATCCAATAGGAACCTCGCTTGAAGAAATTAAAGATGACCTTGGTGTAAAACTTGAAAACCCGATTTGTGGGGCATTGGTGAACCACAAAGTGAAGGAACTTTCGTTCTCGGTGGTTAAATCCAAACGCGTTGAATTTATAGATTACAGCCATGTAGATGGTCGTCGTTTATACACGCGGTCTTTGTTGTTTCTATTGTATGTTGCAGTTCGCGAAACGTTTCCACAAGTCAAGCTAAAAATATTGAATGGCATAAGCCAGGGGTATTATTGCGAATTGATTGGCATGGAACGATCAATCACTGAATCCGACATTTTTGAGTTGAAAAACGAAATGCGTCGTTGGGTGGAAATGGATTTGCCTTTTGAGAAAAGAGGATTGCCAACCCAGGAGGCTGTGGATGAATTGCAGAAGCAAGGACTGGAGGAAAAAGCCAAGTTGTTTGGTCAGCAAGGATTAATATTTTCATTTTTGTACTTTCTGAATGGTTATGCCAACTATTTTTTTGGGCACCATGTACCGTCAACGGGTTACCTAACCTCCTTTAATATCGCTCCTTATTTTGATGGGATTTTGTTGCAGGTTCCAAAGCCGGATGATTTCACGGAGGTGAATGAAGTTGAGTATCAGGAAAAGCTATTTGATATTTTCAAAGAACACAAAAGGCGGGCAGAGCTGCTGGATGTGCCGAATGTCGGTATGTTGAATGAATATGCTTCAAACGGAAAAGCGGGCGACATCATCAAAATTTCAGAGGCGCTTCATGAGAAGAAGATCGCTGAGATAGCGAACTTGATTGATGCCAAACGTGACCATTTGAAAGTGATTCTGCTCGCAGGACCATCAGCATCGGGCAAGACAACCTTTAGTAAACGATTGGCTGTTCAGCTGGCTGTGAATGGAATTACGCCACACATGATTTCGCTAGACGACTATTTTGTAGATCGTGAAAAAACACCTCTGGATGAGCATGGGAATTATGATTTTGAATCACTGGAAGCCATTGATGTCGAGTTTTTCAATGAACAGCTTTTGCAATTGTTCGATGGACAGGAAATCGAATTGCCCAAATTCAATTTTATCCTCGGACGCAGGGAACCTTCCGGCGTGAAATTGCAGTTGGGGAAAGGTCATTTGTTGATCGTGGAGGGGATTCACGGCATGAATCCAAGGCTGATGCCACACGTAAGAAATGGTCGTACCTTCCGAATTTTCCTTTCTGCCTTGACACAGGTTTCGCTGGATGATCACAACCATATTTCCACTTCTGACAATCGCTTGATTCGCCGTATTATTCGGGACAGCAAGTACCGTGGCTATTCTGCAACAGATACGATTAAAAGGTGGCCCAGTGTGCATGCCGGCGAAGAAAAGAACATCTTCCCGTACCAGGAAAATGCAGACATCATGTTCAACACAGCGCTGATTTATGAATTGGCAGTACTAAAAAAATACGTCGAACCTTTGTTGAAAGCGGTCCCTGAGGTCAATGAAGAATTCTGTGAAGCCAACCGCCTGCTGAAATTTTTCAGCTATTTCCAACACATCGATGACGCTGAAATTCCGCCAACATCACTTATCCGTGAGTTTTTGGGTGGTAGTAGTTTTCA
>DATFMO010000418.1:0-3790 GCA_035266925.1 Sunxiuqinia sp.
TTTAGGGACGGGGTGAAACTGATTTTCAAAGATTGTGATTAGCACCTTGTTTTTGGACAGCCGCTTTTTAGGAAAGGTGAAAAGGCCGACACAACGATCAGAATGAACAATCAAAATGATGAACACTAAGAATCTTCCCAAGAAAGAACTATCTCCAAAAGAACGCGATGAATTACTCAAGCTGCTGAAAAAGCGTTTCGAGAAAGACAGCAGCCGGCATCCGAGCCTGAAATGGGAGGATCTACAGACCAGGCTGGAAGCTGACAATGCCAAGCGGAAGTTATGGTCGCTGAACGAAATGGAGGAAACGGGCGGAGAGCCGGATGTTGTTGGCCAGGATGAATTGACCGGCGAAATCCTGTTCTTTGATTGTTCAGCCGAAAGCCCCAAAGGACGCCGGAGCCTTTGCTATGATCGCGAAGCGCTGGAGTCGCGAAAAGCACACAAACCTCAAAACAGCGTCATGGACTTGGCGGCTTCGATGGGCATTGAACTGCTGACCGAGGACGAATACCGTTATTTACAAACGATTGGAGCCTTCGACTTAAAAACATCAAGCTGGATAAAAACGCCCGCTGACATCCGTGAACTCGGTGGAGCCCTTTTTTGTGATCGCCGATACAATACGGTTTTTGTGTATCACAACGGAGCCGAGAGCTACTACGCAGCCCGGGGATTTCGTGGTTCGTTGAAAATTTAATTTCTAAAAAGCAGCAATTATTGTTTTCATTCAGTTTCAGCCTTTCCAGTTCAGGCTATCGTTATTGAATTATCAACTAACACATTCAATTTTAGTCACTCAATTTTCAAGCAATCATCGAAATATATAGAACTAAAATTTTAATTTTGGCAATAAACGAATTGATCAATGACCAAAATTAAACTCCCCCTGACAATTGTTGTCATTCTTTCTCTGACCCTAATCATTTTCAGATTTATTGATCCGCCAACCAGGATGCTCACCTGGGATGTTTTCGGCTACTACTTGTATCTGCCGGCGAAATTCATCTATCACGACTTAACACTTGCCAACCAGCAATGGTTACATCATCTGATGGAAACCTACAATCCAACAGCGACACTCTACCAGGCGTCAAATGTTGGAAATGGGAACTGGGTGATGAAATATTCAATGGGATTGGCCATTCTTTACGCTCCCTTTTTTCTGGTTGCTCACCTATTGGCTGGCCCCTTGGGCTTTCCGGCAGATGGGCTGTCGCTCCCCTACCAATATATCCTCACCATTGGAGGATTGTTCTATGCCATAATTGGCTTAATTTATTTGACGAAGATCTTACGGCATTTCTTTGATCAACGAACAAGTAATTTAGTTTTAATCATCCTTTTCTTTGGCACCAACTATTTCCAATTAACGGCATTTGACGGAACACTGTTGTCTCATAATTTTTTGTTTACGTTGTACGCCATACTCACCTAT
Source organism: Sunxiuqinia sp. (assembly GCA_035266925.1). Classification (GTDB taxonomy): domain Bacteria; phylum Bacteroidota; class Bacteroidia; order Bacteroidales; family Prolixibacteraceae; genus Sunxiuqinia. Next base: position 1,439 of record DATFMO010000418.1, read on the forward strand.
TATACAATTCAATGGCACCGGAATCCACAATTAAAATATGCTGTATATATTGGCCTCTCTATCGGATTTATCACCCTGATCAGGCCTTCTGAAATTGTATGTGTGTTCATCCCACTACTCTGGTACCCCGAAAGCAAAAACTATTTCAAAGGAAAAATCAAGCTGGTAAAATCACATTTATCGAATATTCTGATTGTTATTTTTTTTGGCTTTTTGGTCATTCTACCACAGCTCATTTATTGGAAATATACAACAGGACATTTGTTTTACTATTCCTACCGAAATCCGGGTGAAGGTCTTGATTTGATGAGCCCTCACACCATGAACTTTCTCTTTAGCTTCCGAAAAGGATGGTTAGTCTATACGCCAATCATGATCTTTTCCCTGATTGGCTTTTACTACTTGTACCGAAAAAGTCGACCTGTTTTTTTAGCAATCCTGGTCTTTATCGTTGCTGATATTTATTTGATCTCGAGCTGGACAACATGGTGGTACGCCGGGGGAAGCTTCAGTTCACGGTCGCTTGTTCCAGCCTATGTTTTGCTCGCCATCCCACTCGGATGTTTGGTGGACAAAATTAAATCCTCCTTCCTGGTCAGCAAAATCATTTTTTCGACTTTGGCCATCTCACTCATGGCGCTGAATTTATTTCAAACCTGGCAATTTGAAAATGGTATCATTAGTAAAGAAAGGATGACAAAAGCCTACTATTTTGCCACTTTTGGAAAAACAAGTGTGAGTGACAGCGATCGGAAATTACTTCTGGTCAACCGTTCTGTAAATGCATTTCAGGATTTTACGGACAAAAATGACTACCGTAAAAAATTACTTTACGAAAACTATTTTGATGATCAAACCGATACGCTAACAAATACGAATGGAGTCTTTGTGATGGATGAGAACCATCGGTTTTCCCCAGGCATCGATATCAAATACAAAGATCTGACCCAGACAGACCACGCATGGATCAGAGCATCTGCCAAAATTTTCATTCCCGAAAATTACGATGAAGAATCACCGCTCATGGTAACGAGTTTCCACTACAAAGGCAAAGCCTATAAATACAGGGCAACCGGCATCAGTAGTGCCAAAATAAAACGGGGAGCCTGGAATACACTCCAGGTTGATTATTTAACACCTGAAGTCCGGACAAAAGATGACAATTTAAAAGTGTATTTATGGTACCGGGGGAATCAGAGGGTGTTGGTGGATCAACTGACCATCTATATATTTGAACCGAAATGATCGTCCGGGAACGGTGACCTGTTAGCAGAATTATGGCATCTTTCAACACCTTCTGTTCCTAAATATTGCTTGCAAGTTGATTGTTAAAATCTCAAAAGGTAACGGCCTAAGGAATTAAATGTTTTAGTATATTTACCTCTGTTTGAAACCAGACGACTTACCATTTGACCAATTTACAAACGGCTTAACAAGAGAATTTTGCAATGAGCTTACAGCGTATTTTTAGAATGAACCCGTCCAAAGCGGTTCACCCCATCACGTTTATGTTTTTGTACCTGCCATTTGGCATTTTCAATGGTTACATCAGTGTCACCCTGGGTTATTTGCTGACCAAAGCAGGGGTTTCACTCGCCGGTGTGGCAGCGATCGTTTCGCTCCCGTTTCTGCCTAATATTCTGAAATTTCTGTGGGCACCATTGGTAGACACCACCCTCACAGTCAAAAAATGGTACCGCATTGCTAATGTTGGGACAGCAGCCGGGATTTTAGCGACCAGCATCATCCCGCTGAACTCAAACAATCTGCCGTTATTGATGGTCGTTGTTGTATTGACCGCACTGGCGAATACCAATATTGCCATGACAACCGAAAGCTTAATCGCGCAAGATGTTCCGGATGAACTAAAAGGCCGGGCCGGAGGATGGTTACAAGCAGGGAATTTAGGCGGGTTCGGACTTGGTGGTGGCGCTGGAATTTGGCTGGCTGAGCGGCTTTCAACGCCATGGGCTTCGGGAGCAATTATTGCGCTGATTTCCCTGATGTGTGGGTTAGGCTTGCTGTTTCTGAGAGAACCGGCGCCATTCAAACGTGAAGAAAGCTACTTGAAAACTGTTGGGACCCTTTTGCAGGATATCTGGATTCTTGTCAAATCACGATCCGGCTTTTTAGCGCTGATCCTTTGCTTTTTGCCAATCGGCTCAGGGGCAGCCTCAAATTTGTGGTCATCCATTTCCAACGATTGGAATGCTTCACCTGATGCTGTGGCATTGGCTGTTGGCGTTGTTGGTGGCCTCGCGTCGGCTGTTGGTTGTTTGATTGGCGGATGGATCGCCGACCGGATGGATCGAAAAAAAGCCTACATCCTTTTTGGTTTGCTGGAAGGAGCCA
>DATFMO010000419.1:0-3577 GCA_035266925.1 Sunxiuqinia sp.
GTTCAGTTTAATGATATTGTGTCCATAGTTTTCAGGACACACGGAAGGATCGATCATCCAAAAATCGTTACCTGCATCATTCATTTTAGGCTGAGGGCGCGAGTTAATCTTACTGGCGCCATACGACCGAAGTGCAGGAATATCCCAGGTGGCAAATCTGGCGGCACAATCGTACATTTCGTCATTGAACCGGGCCTGGAAAATTCCGGTTATCCTTTTATAGGCTTCAACCGGATCCTCCGGCTTTTTGGACTCGTTCCATAATCGTCCGATGATATCCAAACCGTGCAAATAACACCAATAGTCCTGGATGAAGAAATTTTCGTAACGGGGCGATTCATGCAGGATGTTTTTGTTCGCGTCGTTCATGTAGGAAGAGAACCACTCGTTTGAAAACTGCATCGAAGGAAAAACCTTAAAAGCCTGCCATTGGGCACATTGCTCCCACCATCCGTTTTTCCCGCTGGCATTCGTGCCATAACCATACATCCACCCGTTTGTATCATTGTTGTCGCAATGTACCTGGTACTGAAAACAATGACCAACCTCATGTGCGATCGTCTGGCCTCCCCGTGATTGCAACGCCCATGGTGTTAACGTCAGTAACCCTATGAAATTATCGACTCCCGAGCCTGTCGCTTCCCACTCTGTTGTATTCCGAAGCCGGATGATCATTCGGTAAGTATCTGTTTTAGAAGAACCTTTTGTTATGAAATGGAGTGAATCGGCATAAAACTCAAAACACTTTTCGGCGAGTTCCAGGCTACTGTCTACGATAGGTTCAAGTTCACTGCCAAAACCAGGCTCCCAAAAAAGAATCCAATCCTTCGATTTTTTGCTGCGTTCGTAACTCCAGTCATTTTCCGGATTATTGACATCTCCCATCATCCAGGTGGGGATGTGGACTTTTTTATCCACGCTATTGACCACCGCGTTTAGATCAGCGGTTGCGGCGTTTATTTCCGCCAGGGTCTGGTCTAAATTATTCACTGCTTCCCTGGCTGTATCTATTGCAGGCTGCAACCGATCTTTTTTAACCTGATCATCATCGTACCAGCCCAATACCTTGTTGGCATAGTCTATGGCAGCCTGCAATTCGGCATAGGCTTTTATCGATGAATTGGCAATGCTTACAGAATGATCAAGGGATGCTTTCGATTTAGCGATCCTTGCCGAATCCAAAGGAGTTGCATTGACGGCTTCTTCTGCACTGTCTATTGCCGCATTCAAATTTTCTTCAGCAGAAACCTGAATTTTTTGGGTCAGCAATTTCTTTGCTTCTTCAACGACGTCATTCACGTACAGTGCATAATCTTCAACCTGATACTGCCCCACGTATTGTAAGTGGAAATTATCACAGGTGATCCAGTTGCCCGTTGCATTTTCCGCCTTCAGCCCAATCGTCACTTCATGATCGACAACCGTAAAACGGACCTGGCGGGTCTTAACCGTATCCACTGCCGTGTTTCTTAATCCGGCAAAAAGGGACACGCCCTTTTGAGGATTTCCCAGATTGATAGAACTCCCTGATCCGGTTTGCTGTATATTCCCGGCAGCCGCAGTTAAAATATAATTTCCGTTCGCCAATCCCGTCAGTTTTTGCTGCACGCCGACATCAGGAACAGCAGATCCTCTATTCACCCATTTTTCAATATAGGTACTTCCTTGCCTTCCGGGGAAAAATGAATTTGTTTGGGTTTCCATACCATTATTTGTCCATCCCTCCAACGACGACTCAAAACTTGGGTTTACAATTTGAGCGGTCACGTCAAGGGGATTTTCAGCGGAAGCAGCATCCAGTTTGTATTTATCAATGGCAGCTTTCAAATCCTCAATGCCCTGCTTTAGTTCAGTTGATGTTGTTGCCTCTTCAAGTGTCTGTTGGGCAGCAGCAATGGCATCCGTCAATTCCGGTGTGGGATTCGGTATTGCATTCGCTTTTTCGATCAAAGTATGTAAGTTGGTTTTTAGTTGGGTAACATCAAAAACCAACTCGTCAATATCGTCGGCAGTCAGGGCACGGTTGAAAACCCTGATTTCGTCAAAGGTCCCATCAAAGCCATTGGTATCAGCTGACCATCGTGAATAGCCAAAGAAATTGTCGTTGGTACTTCCGAGGAAAGAAGATGGATTATAGGGTATCCCGGAAGTGGCACCAACCGCTTCGCCATTCAAATAAATAGTACCGGTTCCTGAGGTTCCGTTCCAAGCATAGGTCACAGCGATGTGTACCCAGGTGCCAATTGGACATGTTTGGGTGGATGTTACATTGTAAGCCGTACCGGATGAAGGTCGAAACCGGAGCACCATGAATGTATTGTCCCCGCCAAAACTGGGAACAAACGACAGGAAGTTATTTGTGCCATCGTTACCATTTCCCCAATCAAAAAAGCGGGTGGCATTTTTAAGGCTTGAAAATTTCACCCAGCAAGCAAAGGTAAAGGAGTTCATTCCAACGGTAATATCGTCCGGCGCTTCAATGTAATCGCCTTTGTTGGTGCAAACCACGCCTTGTCCTTCAAAGCCGGTCGTTGAGGTAGCATCGCCCTTTAGCGTTCCGCTGTTGTTGTTTCCGGACTCATCAACGATGGTCATTCCGTTTAAATTCTCAAAGGAATAATGTAGAATAAGTCCAGTGGTAGCATCCTGAGCCGAAACAGCCATGGAAACGAATATTCCAATGGCAAGCAGAAGAATACGAACCTCCGAAGATTTGTAAGATTTTAATTTTCTTTTTCTCATAGGTATCCGGTTTGATCTTTGAAAATCCTCGGAAATTCAACGATGGCTCAAAGATATTGGGATAACAGGTAATGCGATAGAATAAATTCGAGCCTTACTATTGATTTTTCAACATTTCAAGAAAAAATCCCCAAACCACATGGCCCGGGGACTTTCAAATGATTGGGAAATTACCTAGTGCCTCGTCAACTTTGGTTTGTCACCATGACGAAGGAACGATCTTCTAAAAACAGCGATATTTCTTCATACTTTTTTTACAACGCCATCTTTAACGCGTCCGCGAAAATGGATCAGCCTTGCTCAACGAATTACCGCGGACGCCTCTCATTTGTGCTTCGTAAACCCGGGGTGGCACTCGTTCCTCGCTTACCCCGGGCTATTGTTATTTGTCCCTTTCAGGGATATTCCTTTCTTGTCTTTTGTTCGATATTTGTTATTGAATATTTGTCTTTTCTTACTATCATCAGCACGTCATGTCTTAGTTTTTGGGGTGGCTCTCATAATGATAAGTTCCCTCTATCTGACAATTGACACGACTCTAGTATTTGATCAATTTAATTGATTTATTTCGTTGATCTTGAGCTATTCGCAAGAAATAAATTCCTTTGTTCAACTGTTTGCCCAACTCCACACGATCATGTCCAACACGACTTTCAACCAAGCATCCCACCGCGTTGAAAACCTGATAGCGATAATCTCCATTTACCTGAATGGTAAAGGTTGAATGGAATGGATTCGGATAACAGTGCACATTCAATCCATCTTTCATTTGACTGATCGCTGTTGGGATGACTTCAATATCCTGAAGTTCGCCGTACAAGTCAGTAGATGGAAC
>DATFMO010000420.1:0-4068 GCA_035266925.1 Sunxiuqinia sp.
ATTGGTTCCTTCCGCATGTTTTTTTACCATGGCGCACTGCCGCGTGGAATTGTGGTCGGTCACAGCAATCATATCCAGCCCGCGTTCAATAGCAAACTGGACAATGCGGTCCGGACTCATGTCGAGGTCGGCACAAGGTGATAAAATGCTGTGAATATGCAGATCAGCCCGGTATGCTTTCATTCTTCATCTTCAGGATCGCGTAAAGTTTACCGCTCGCATCAAAGGTGGAATCAGAGGTTGACAGCAAGGGAATTTGTTCCTCGTTGCTGTGTTGGATCGTATTTTCGTGGGGCTGCAGGCCTTTCACCAAAATCACCGCAGCCAGGTCTTTCAAAGACGCAATCGCCATTACGTTTTGGTGTACCTGTAGCGTGAGCCAAAGCTGGCCTTCGCATGCATTTCCCATTACGTCGCTGAGCAAGTCGGACACGTATGCACCGCTTACTTCACGATCAAGTCCTTTGGCACCTGCCAAGACTTTCAAATTTAATTGTTCTACTAAATCAGAAACCTTCATTTCTCTTACCTCTTTTGTTACAATCGGCCTGAAAACGGTCCAGGCCCCATTTATTTTCCAGGTTACGAAAAGCTTTCGCCGGCTTGATTTTTCCTTCGTCTTCCCAGCGTTGTTGCAGGAAAACGCAGTCTGACATTTTTGCTTTTCTGTTCACCATGTCCTCTGCCAAAGCCTGGCAGTTGGGCGCTCCGCAAGCCCCACAATCAATGCCCGGCAGGAAACAGATGATTCGTTGGGCACGATCCATCTTTTCCAGGGCACGGATCCGGTCTTCGTCAAGACTGAATGCAGGTTTGGCGGTTATTTTGTCTGCAATGAGTTGTTGTTTGATTTGGCTGGAATCTTTCTTTTCAAGTTGGCCTTTGAGTTTTCGGGCGGGCAAATAACGTTTGGCACGACGTTCCAAGCGTTCTACCGTTAGAAAACGATTACCGGTCATCATGATGCCGCCGGCGCAACTTTGGTCGCAAGCGCGCAGTTCCAGGAAATCCAACTCAGGCACTTCTTCGTTTTCCAATCGTTCTAAAAATTTGATGACATTGTGAATGCCGTCTATCGCCATACTTCGTTCGCCAAAATGCTTAGACTCACCACGCGTCAGGCTCCATAAGATGCCGTCGCTGGTCAGGTTTTGGCGCTGGCTGTTGGTGTCTGCAGCTTCCTTGTTGTTGATGACCTTCATCACCCGGTTGTACAACTCATTCATGTTGATGATACCATCAACAATGGATTCTTTTTCACCCACTGGACTTTTTACGGATGCGATTTTAGCGCTACACGGAGTTACGTAAAACAGACCGATTTCATCTTCTTTGGCTCCCTGTTTTTTAAGTTGATTGATGGCAAAATGAGCCCCCAAGTCGTGTGGCGCTTTTCGTTGAATCAGGTTATCAACCAATGATGGATAGCGAATCTGAATGAGTCGAACGACAGCTGGACAAAACGTTGAAATGTGTGGTTTGATATCAGCACTTGATTTGCAAAATTCCTTAATTGAATTTTTGAGTAAGCCAATGGGTTGTTCCACTTCAAAAACATGGGTGAATCCAATTTTCAACAGCGCTTCATAAATCTGGTCTTCGGTATATTTCTCAGGGAACTGGCCAATCATCACCGCAGGGAACAGCACTACCCGGTATTTAAATGCTTTGATTTGATCCAGGTCGTCCTGTTCAATATAAATGGCTTTTACCGGGCAAACACGCAGGCAATGGCCACAATCCACGCAACGTTTTTCTTGAATTTCAGCTACGCCATTAACAATACGAATAGCCTCAGTCGGACAGGCTTTCATACAATGAATGCAGCCGGTGCATTTTTCAGCATCGACAGTAAGCGCGTGATATGTTTTTGTTGTCGGCATTAAAAATAATTCACCATTTTAACGGTTGTTCCTTCGTCAACGGTTGAATCAATTTGCAGGTCATCCGTATTCTTCTTGATGTTGGGTAGTCCCATTCCGGCACCGAAACCCATCTCCCTCACCTTTTTGCTTGCGGTGGAATAGCCTTCCTGCATGGCCAGTTGAATGTCCGGAATTCCCGGTCCCTTGTCCATAATTTCGGTCGTAATTTTATCCGAGTCGATGGTGATCTGCACTGATCCCTCGTGCGCATGAGCCACTACATTAACTTCGGCCTCATACAAGGCAATCACAATTGATTTGATGCACCGCGCATCCACCCCCAGTTGTTTCAGCACTTTTTTCACTGCGCTCGACGCAAATCCTGCCCGCGAAAAATCTCCTCCTTCTATGTTGAATTCCAGCTTCATCGTTAATAAACAGGTTCTAATCCGGCTTCGTATAAAATGCCGCTGGTCTTGAATAAAGTGTAAGGCGATTCCATCAGGCACATGTTGTTTTCGCGAGCCAGTGCCAGCATATCTTCACTTACTTTTTTGTTGCGTACAAAAACAATGAAACGGATGTCAGCCATTTCCGAGGTGCGGATGGTTTGAACATTACACAAACCTGTGATTAGCAGCAAATGATCGGTGTCGAGTGTGAGTACATCGCTCATCAGATCGGAACTGTAGCCACGTTCGATCTTCGTTGACAATTGTTCTTTTCCACAGATGATCTTCGCAGAAAGAAGATCACAAATTTGACTGACTTGCATAGGTTTTGGGAATTTTTTGCAAAGATCATTTAAAACCTTGAAACAGAAGAAAAATTCTGCATGATAATGCACAAATACGTGAAATTTAGATTGATTTGAAATAAGCTTTTGAAGGGATAAATTTTTTAATTTAGCAGAAAGCTTGAAGAGGTCGCAATTTACGGTCACGGTGATCAGTCTCGGTTGGCAGTTTCGAGTAGCGAAGCGCTAAGCGCATTAGAATGAAGGAAGTTTGGAGACGAGATGAGTACGCAGGATTGTGGCAAGGCCACGACATGTCGTGGCCATACATGAATAGAGCTACCAGATGCCAGCAGGATTGATATGAGATGATGAGATTTTCACCAAATTACTGGAATTGCTCCGTTTCTCCTCCTTGGAAAGAAGGAGTACTCCGATGAAATCGGAGGGAGGTGGTTCCAATGATCAATTATCCAGTGATTAATGACTAATTTTCTAATGACCAATAACTAATTAACTAATCATCTAGTCCCATGATATACGACGACAAATCTTTTCATTCGGAGATGATCCAACATCCGGATTTGCATCAGAAAATTATTGATGCACTACCAATTCCCATTTTCTATCGGGATATCAACGGTGTTTACATGGCAACAAATAAAGCACACGAGAATTTCATTGGCTTGAAAAAGGAAGAGATTATTGGCAAAACTGTGTTTGATGTGCAACCATCGGAAATTGCAGAACTGTATGCCCGGCGTGATCAGGAGTTATTTGAGAGTCCGGGAGACCAGAGCTACGAAACTAAGTTTCGCCTGGCGGATGGCTCCATGCATGATGTGATTTTCAACAAGGCAGTGATTCGGAATGATGATGGTGAAGTGATTGGTATGGTTGGTTCTGTACTGGACATTACAGACCGGAAGAAAGCAGAACGTAAATTGGAGCAAGCACGTGAGTCATCTGTCATTGCTTCGGCGATGTTGCATAAAATTCGGGCAGGGGTTGTGCTCGTCGGTCGTAAATTTAAGGTGATTGATTCCAATATGGCTTTTGCCCATCTGTTTGGCGAGGAATTGGAGGAATTGTACGAAACGATACCCGGATTGCAGGGAGCCGATTTGAAAGAATTGGTGCCTGAGGTCGTTTTTAAAATGTTCTCTTCGTTGATGGCTACGGGTGAAAATATGCTCGAAAGAGACTTGAAAATCAAAAATCGGTTATTGCATATTTCGGTGATCACTATTTATAAAAACAGGGTCGTGGGGGCACTGATTCGCGACATGTCGGCCCCCATGCTGGTGCGCGAGGAAATTATCAGCCGGGCACAACGGGTGAATAAACAAAACCTGGAGACGGTGAAAAAGATTGCATTTCTGTTAGGCGAAAATGCCGCCCAGACCGAACAGTTGCTGAATTCCATAATTGAATCGTATAAATACGGGGAGGACGAAGACTGATGGC
>DATFMO010000421.1:0-2431 GCA_035266925.1 Sunxiuqinia sp.
GATTAAATCGTGCGTTGCAATTGTGGATCAAATCAAACGAAGCACTGATTCATGGCGACAAGTCGATGAACATCCCTACCCGAAATTCTGCTGTTGTCAAAATGAAATTTGACTCACTGCAAACCAGCTACCAGGCAATGATTACGCACGCGACCAAAATCATTCAATTGATAAAACAAAATCCAGACGTTGATGATCAACTTTTAAAGCTGCACTTGGATGATTTGTTAGCCCAAGAATCCGGTTTTCTGACAAAAATGGATGACATTGTAAACCAATATGATCATGAAGCTGAAGAAAAAGTAGCCAACCTTATTCATACTGAAATGACATTGATGATCATTTCATTGATGGTGCTGCTCTTCGAGCTGATGTTTATTTTCACTCCAATCGCCCGTCACATTAAAAAAATTATTGCTGATTTGATTGATTCGGAAACAAAGGAAAAGAAGATGAACAAAGAGCTCCGTCGCCTTTATGATAGCCTGGATCAGTCACAGAAGGAATTGAATGAGCTTTACTATGCTGTTGACAAAGCCATCATGTTTGCCCGTGTCAACCTGGACGGAGACATCGTTTTTATCAGTGAGAAATTCATCCAGCAGGTTGGCGAGAAAAAACTGGAGGAGTCAAGAAACCTATTCAAATTATTGATCTCCGAACAATTCAGCTCAGAAAACCTTGGAAGAATATTGCAAGACACCCGAAAAGGTGTGTTGTGGAAAGGAGAGTTGGAAACATTGGATGGCAAAGGTGAAAAAAGCTGGCTGATGATTACGACTGTTCCCGTTCCAAACGACAAAGGTCAAATTGATCAATTCATGTTGGTAGCGGTCGATATCAATGACCGTAAAACAGCTGAAGAGCAACTGCGCAAAGCGACTCGTGCCAAATACAAACGGCAGGTAGAAGAACAGAAAGTAAAATCGTCACTCATCCTGGAAGGACAGGAAAAAGAGCGTCGAAGGATCGCACGGGAGATTCATGACGGAATCGGGCAATTGCTGACCGGGCTTCGTTTTCAGCTGGAGTCACTCAATGTAAAACAACCAGAAAAGACCCAGGAAAAAATCGAAAAAGTCAAAGAAATTACCGGGAACATTATTCGCGAAGTCAGACGTGTTTCCTACAACTTAACGCCTGCCGTATTGAATGACTATGGTTTTGTAACCGCCGTTAACACCATTACCAAAGATTTAAACGGAATCACAAATACAAATATTCAGTTTCAAAATATTACCAATTACGACGAACGACTGGATAAAAAAGTGGAGGTAAATCTTTTCAGAATCATCCAGGAAGCAATTAGTAACGCTTTAAAATATGCCAAGGCGTCAAACATCACGGTCTCATTGGCACACGATGATTACAAGTTGATTATGCTGATAGAGGACGATGGCTGTGGCTTCGAACTGCTGGATGTACCCGTACAAGACTATGAAAATATTAATGGACGTGGTATATTTAACATGAAAGAACGGGCCAGCCTGATTAATGCCAGCCTGGAAATTGACACCAAACTGAACAAAGGAACAACAATAAAACTTGAAATACCATTAAATAAGAACCTATGAACCAGATCAGTGTATTATTGGCCGACGACCATGAAATCGTTCGCGACGGACTGAAAGCATTTTTGGAAGATGAATCTAACATTACCATCGTAGGTGAAGCTGCCAATGGGCAAGAGGCGCTTGAGAAAGCCAAAGAACTGCAACCCAATGTCGTTATTATGGATATCCGCATGCCGGAAATGACTGGCATTGAAGCCACTAAACTCATGCCTCAATATGCTCCCGACGCCAAGATCCTCGTCCTGACGATGCACGAAACAGAAGAATACGTGTTGCGCAGCATTGAAAGTGGCGCTCATGGCTATTTATTGAAAGATACTTCGAAAGAAGAATTCATGAAGGCGATCGTCACTGTTGCCAAAGGCGAAAAATATTTTAGTCATCATGCTTCCAATGTGTTGGTGAATCAATATTTGACAAACCAGCAAAAACCCAAAAATAAAGCTGACGAACTAAAATTTGAACTCACCAAACGGGAACGCGAAATCTTGTCACTCATCACTCAGGGACTCAGCAACAAAGACATTGCTGCTCAACTGGAAAAAAGCGTTCGCACAATTGAAACACATCGTTTCAACATTATGAAAAAACTGGATGTCAGCAATGTGGTTGAATTAATTCGAGTTGCACAAGAAGAGCACCTTGTTTAGTTTGGTACAATAAATCACTCCTTCCCTCACCTTGTAAATGTTTTTTGCTTTTTTCCATTCAAGTTTGAATGATTCTCATAAATGCCTGAAATCGGAAAGACTGACCCATCATTTTATCACATAGCATCCACCTATTACAACTTTCTGATCTATATTACTCTGATTTTATATCATTTTGATTTAAAAATAAATTTATCATTGCCTAAA
>DATFMO010000422.1:0-4651 GCA_035266925.1 Sunxiuqinia sp.
CCTTCAGTTGGAGGCAAATTTTTATTTATTGAACATATATTCATTATTTAAACAATTCTAGAATTCTTCGGAAATAAATTGGATGATTTAACAGCCACTATTTGGCAGTTGACAAAATCTGAAAATCAACGTCTTTCACAACGACATGCAGATGATTAAGTTCGCCTTTACACTTAATCCCAACAACACCATAGACTGGTTTTCCCGGAAATAACGCTTGGTTGGCCAATTGAAAGTTCATCAGTTCCTTAGTCAGGTTGAAATTCGCTTTGACTTGTTTTTTAAATTCCTGATCCACAACCTTTTGCGTGATTGAAGGTTCATCATCAAAAAAAGGATCTGAACAAGTATTCCCATACTCATCATCATTACTTTGAAACAAAGCATCCTCAATTATAAATGCCGGAAGCGCCAAGATCAATAATGGCGAAACACGTTGCCTAACTTTCCGGCCCAACCACAAATTACGCATGATTTCAGCTTTCTCATCACCATTATAAAATGAAAGTTGTGTACCATGAATTGATGTCTTGCCATTGTTTATCAGGCAAATACTGATGACATGAATATTTTTTCGATTTGCCCATCGAGCTGCTCGTTTATTTTCAGTTTTTTCCAAAATATGATCAACATACCGAAAATCAAATTGCTTATCCAATTGATTTTGAGGATAAGACCAGTTTCTGATGCCTGAAATGGAATGGTGCTGAACCGCGCAGGAGTTCAACAGAAAAACGGATATTACGATAAAAAAAAGATAACGGGGCATAAAATCGATATTTCAAAAACAAAAATATAGATAATTATGATTTAATGAAACTCAATATTATAAATTCTGTTTAGAGCCATTTTTTTCGTTTGAAATAGAGAATCATTACCATTGCAACAACCAGCATGATACCCAAGATGATAAAATAGCCCCAGTGCCAGCCAAGTTCAGGAATGTATTGAAAATTCATTCCATAGACTCCTGCAATAAATGTCAACGGGATGAAGATGGTCGCTATAATGGTGAGAACCTTCATTACCTCGTTCATTTTGTTACTCACACTAGAGAGGTACAAATCGAGCATTCCGCCAAGAAGGTCACGACTGGTTTCAACGGTATCGATGACCTGAATCGTATGATCGTATAGATCTCGAAGGAATGGACGCGTTTTCTTACTAATCAAACGAGATTCTGATTTCTCGATGGCGCTGACCGCTTCACGCAATGGCCAAACCGATTTTCGCAAGAACAGAATTTCCCTTTTGAGGGCGTAAATATCCTGTAGTAGATTTTGTTTGGGCTCAAACATAAGTTCTTCTTCAAACCCTTCAATCTTTTCGCCCATTTTTTCGAGAATGATATAGTAGTTATCGATCACAACATCAAGAATGGCATAGGTCAAATAGTCCGTTCCCAAATCCCGGATCCGGCCCTTTCCAGTCCTTATGCGTTCCCTCAATGGATCAAGAACATCACCTTCCAATTCCTGAAATGAAATAACGTAATTCTCACCCAATACCAAACTAACCTGTTCTGAGACAATCTTGCTTTCAATTTCATCAAAGCTCAACATACGAACAACAATAAAGAGATAGTCATCAAAAACTTCAAGCTTTGGACGCTGATTGGTGTGAAGAATATCTTCCAAAACAAGCGGGTGGACATCGTAAAACGTGCCGACTGCGTCAATAATATCAACTTCATGAAGCCCATCAATATTAAGCCAGGTAACCGTTGGTGTTGATCTAAAAGGAAAACAGTCTTCAATATGCTCAACTTCCCTCTCTCTAAAATCTTTTTGGTGATAATCCATGATGGAAATCCGGGTCTTCACCGCCTCTTTGTTTCCAACATACTGCAGTGTCCCTGGAGGCGCTCCTACTTTTTTTGAACTTTTAGAAATTAACCGTGCCATAATTTTTGAGCTAGAAAATAATGAATCAAAACCGTCATTTTTGATGGGAAAAATAGCATCTTCCTCAAACTAGAATTTCTATTAAGATACAAAGGATTTCTGATTTCTAATTGTTCGAGTGACTATTCGACTTCACGAAAAGTCTTTTTGCCTTCGAGGTAAAATTTCCAGATGATACTTTTGAAGAGAATTTCGTCGTGCCACTGGGGTGTTGCAATCCTTTTCAACTCATCGCGTTTCCGGCGTATCATTTTGTGCGAACGATAAAAAGCATAGTGCGCTTTCAACACACTAAAAAAACCGTTGACATTACCTTCACTCAATAATTTAAAAGCCGCTGTTCCATCTAAAAACATACGAAGACCAATTACTTTGTAGAATTTCCCACGTGGAAGATTTTTATACAGAAGCCACAGACTGTTCCGGAAATTGAGGTATAATTTTTTGGGATTGTCATAAGAAAGTGTTCCACCTCCCAGGTGATATACTAAACTGTTCGGTGTATATTGAATTTTGTATCCCATGTTTTTCAAGCGCCAGCACAAATCAATTTCTTCCATGTGCGCCCAAAAGTCAGAATCAAATCCTCCGGCTTTATGAAGATAATTGGACCGAATAGCCATGCATGCCCCGGTTGCCCAAAAAATATTCGTTACCTGGTTGTACTGGCCTTCATCTTTCTCCGTTACATTCAGGATCCGACCGCGACAAAAGGGAAAACCAAGCTTGTCAATAAAACCACCTGCCGCTCCGGCATATTCAAATTCATCCTTTTTTCTCCAATTCAACACTTTGGGTTGAACCGCAGCAATCGAAGAATCCTCTTCCATCAGCTTGATTAACGGTTCAATCCACCCTGCGGTGACTTCTACATCAGAGTTCAGCAGAATGTAATATTCAGCTTCAACTTCTTTTAAAGCCACGTTGTATCCCTTGGCAAAACCATAATTTTCTGCCAATTGAATAAGTTTTACCTGTGGAAAGTTTTTTTGGAGGTATTTTACAGAATCATCGTCTGATGCATTATCTGCAACAATTATTGCGACATCATCTTGCTGACTGTGTTCAATGACAGATGGCAAATACTGTTTCAGTAACTTTGCACCATTCCAGTTTAAGATAACAATCGCAATACGGGACGAATTCATGACCGCAAATATAATCATGAAATCAAAATACGCGAAAGAATACTGATCAGGTTTTCTTTTTCCAGTGAATTTAGCACTTCCTGCACTTTGGTCAACTTGTCTTTTTTGCCCGATTCAATAATACCGCGAATTTCACGAAGTTGTTTCCCTGTGAGTTCTTCTTCCAACAACTCCCAGATTTTATCCGATGAATTTCCGTGCTGCGGAAGTCCTAGGCTTTCCAGCTCTATGATGGCTGCTTCCAAAATCTCATCGGCCTGCATACGTACCGGATCATCCGATTTTTCATTGCCGGTGGCATCTCTCAAATTCCAACTGGAATAGTCATACCGTAAATCCGTGATCATTTTCACAATGGTATGATCAGCTCCAAAAATACGGTGAAGAAATAGGACGGTCTGGTTTTTCCAGGCTTCCAGGTCGAAGCTTTTGTCGGCGAGCTTGTCCCGTTGCTTTTTAAGCAATTCGATTTCTTTTTCAGCCATGATTGCTTTTTGCATGCAATTTAGCGCATTGCCTGTCTATGTCCAACAGATCAGCAGAAAAAACTATCCAAGAAATTCGTTGACTTTTTCAAAAAAGGCCGGGAAATAATTTTTATTGGAAGCTACCAGTTCTTTACCGTATAAATAGTTATCGCCCCCCTTGAAATCAGTCACTTTTCCACCAGCCTCCTGCAAAATAATAATTCCTGCGGCGATATCCCACGCATGCAAGGCATGTTCAAAGAAACCGTCAAACCGTCCGCAAGCGACATAAACCATATCAACTGCTGCTGACCCCATTCGGCGCATTCCTCGGGTTTCTATCATGAAAAACTCCAAAAGCTTCAGGTAATCGTTCAACATATCGAAATTGTAATATGGGAAACCAGTGGCCAGCAGTACATCCTCATGTTTGCTTGATTTTGAAACAGAAATGGGCTTTCCGTTCAAAAAGGCGCCACCACCTTTCCAGGCTTTGAACAGTTCATCCTGCCCCACTTCGTAGACCACACCGGCGATGGGTTTATCATTTTCAACCAGGCCAATTGAAACTGAATGTGGAAAGATCCCGTGAATAAAATTAGTGGTGCCATCCAGCGGATCAATGACCCACTTGTACTTTTCACCATCTTCACCAGCCGTTCCTTCTTCAGTAACAAAACCAGCGTCAGGAAGAATTTTGTGCACTTCATCCACAATCAACTGTTCAGTATTTTTATCAACGTAAGTCACCAGGCTTGCCTTTCCCTTCAGTTCAATATCATCAGCAGAAATTTTCAGGCGTTCTTCCCGGATAAATTGGCCTGCTTTTTTCGCAATCTGTTCAAGTTGGTCGGTAATATTTTGTAAATCCATTGTCTTACTTTTTTGTCCGAAATTCGCTTAAAACACAACGAGATCAAAATTTCCGACGTTATTTATTTCTGAAAAAATGCTGTAAAAACAGTGATCCGATGACTGGCAGTCATCGGATCACTATCACTTCTATTGATAAAAAATTTCTTTATAGCAAATCGCTCGCCAACTCGGCCAGATAGCTCCGTTCCCCTTTCACCAGGTTCACATGTGAGAATAGCTCCTGGCTGCGCATCTTGTCTGTCATGTAGGCCAACCC
>DATFMO010000423.1:0-11966 GCA_035266925.1 Sunxiuqinia sp.
GTTTCTGCGGTACCGGTCATACCAGCCAGTTTGTGATACATACGGAAATAGTTCTGTAATGTAACAGTTGCAAATGTTTGGGTGGCTGCTTCTACCTTGACTCGCTCCTTGGCTTCAATCGCCTGGTGCAAGCCATCCGAGTAACGGCGGCCTTCCATGATACGACCTGTCTGCTCATCAACAATTTTAACCTTGTTATCAATCACCACATACTCCACGTCTTTCTCAAACATGGCGTAAGCCTTCAACAATTGGTTAATGGTATGAACACGTTCTGATTTAACCGCATAGCTTTGTAACAACTCATCTTTTTTATCTAGTTGCTCTTCATGATTTAAAGAATTGTCGTTTTCAATCTCGGCGATCATCGATCCCATATCTGGCAATATGAAAAATTCGGGATCATCCACGTCTGCAGAAATTAGATCAATTCCTTTATCCGTCATTTCAACGGAGTTCTGTTTTTCGTCAATAATGAAATATAAAGGATCAGTTACGATATGCATGTTTTTGCTATTGTCCTGCATATAGTAGTTCTCCGTTTTTTGCTTCGCTGCTTTAATACCTTCTTCACTCAGGAATTTGATCACAGCTTTTGTCTTCGGCAATCCTTTGTGCGCACGCAACAACTGCATGGAGCCTTCTTCCCGCTCCTCCTTCGTCGGGTTTTCTTTATTCAACAATCGCTTGGCATCAGTCAAACACTGGGTCACATATGCCCGTTGTGCAGCTACCAATTTTTCAACTTTTGGCTTCAGCTCATCAAATTTTTGGTTGTCACCTTTTGGAACCGGACCGGAAATTATCAACGGTGTACGAGCATCGTCAATCAATACCGAGTCGACCTCATCCACAATCGCATAATGATGTGGACGTTGCACCAAATCCTGTGGGTTGATGGCCATATTATCACGTAGGTAGTCGAACCCAAATTCGTTATTGGTTCCATACGTAATGTCTGCATTGTATGCTTTTCGACGTGCATCAGAATTCGGTTGGTGTTTATCGATACAATCGACACTCAAACCATGAAATTCAAAAATTGGCCCCATCCATTCAGAGTCACGTTTCGCCAGATAATCATTCACGGTAACGACATGAACCCCTTTCCCTGCGATGGCATTTAAAAAGACAGGCAAGGTTGCAACCAGTGTTTTACCTTCACCGGTTGCCATCTCAGCAACTTGTCCCTCGTGAAGAACCACACCACCAATTAGCTGAACATCATAATGAACCATGTCCCAGGTGATTTCTGATCCACCTGCCATCCATTTGTTGTACCATATCGCTTTGTCATCTTTAATTTCGATACTATCGCGACCTGCAGCCAGTTCACGGTCAAAATCCGAAGCTTGTACCGTGATGAATTCATTTTCAGTAAAACGCTTGGCTGTTTCTTTGACAACTGAAAAAGCAGCCGGTAATATTTCTTTCAGAACTTCTTCAATTTTTTCGTTGATAAGTTCTTCTAGTTTGTCAATCTGTTCATAAATTTTCTCACTCTCCTGAACTTCAACCTCTTCCGCTTTTTCCTTTAATGAACTAATTTCTTCATTTTCAGGTCTGATTCGCTCTTGAACAACTTGCTTCAAGCGAGCTGACTCTTCGCGAAGCTCATCATTGGAAAGTTGTGTAATTCTTTGATATTCTTCTTTTATTTGTTCAACGATCGGGGTAATTTCCCGGATATCTCGGTCTGATTTGTTGCCCAAAAATTTCCCTAAAATTTTATTTACAAATGTCATTATTCAAATTCCTTTAATTATAGTTGAGCGCACACAAAAGTAGTTATAATGTATAAGTTTAAGTATTGCAGTGCGGTTTTTTTTCAATAATAATCGTGCCAAGCTAAGGAATGAAAAAAAATCAGTCAGATTAGCATGGATTTTAAAATTGGCTGCCAATAAATCATATTGTTCCCTACTCAGCCCAATTTCCTGATGACAAAAAAAAGTGAATTGAAATCAGTAGTTTTGTCAAAAAATGAATCATGAGTGATTTTTCATCCCAATGCTTTGTGTGTCAACAACCAATAGCTCCTGAAGATAGTTTAAAAAATAAGCTTTTGAACCTACCGGTCTGCAAGAGTTGTGCAGGTTCTGAAAAGGAAAAAGCAAAAGAACAAGCATTATTGGAAGGACTTGCGGATGATTTTGTGTGCGGCTGTATTTAAAAAAAGGCCGCTTCGGGGGGGGGAAGCAGCCTTTACGATACTGTTTAATTATTAAAAAAGAAGCACACTAGTTCAACAGGTGCTTATAGCTTGGGTTAACAAGATCTGGTAAATAGGCGGCGATTAAGTTCACTGCTTTTTCATCTGATAATTGAGATGTTGTCAATACTTTTTGACGATTCATTTCTTCGCGGTTGATCACGGAATTTGTCAGTTCATAAGGAACTTCGCTGTAAGCAGATTTCACATAGGAAGCGCCAAAGCCTTTTTTGCAACATTCGTATGCCACTTCAAAATTATCACCCCGAACCACGTAATACTTGGCTCGTTTGGATTCATGTAAAGTAATGGTAATAGGTGTTTGATTCGAATTGTAAGATAACACCCAAGCTTTGTCAGCTCCTGCTTTCAAATCCTGACTGGCAACTTGGGTAATGTCATACTCTTTAAACATGCGATCGGTGTCGGCTGCTTTTGTAGCGCTCGATAGTAATGTGATCAATAAAACGGCGAGTACTGTAAAAATTGAGTTTTTCATGACTTCTAGATTTTAAAGTTTACGTTCTAAATTATTTCTGTTTTCTGTTTGGGGAACAATCGCTGTTCCCAGTGTTTTCAACTGTTTACTTTAAAAGACGACTGATAAATTCAAAAATTACACTTTAAAGTATTTTATTCGAAGACTTTCGATGAACGGCGTAAAATAGCAGACGAACGAACTCATTTCATCTGAAACCAAAGGGAGATATTTTTAATTCGGGAGAGTAATTAATGCGTTGAAGTAGATCTATTCTGGATGAATTTTTCTAATCGATCCAACGCTTCACGAATATTTTCAATGGAATTCGCGTAGGAAAAACGGAGGAATCCTTCCCCACCCGGTCCGAAGTCGATGCCGGGCGTGACACCAACATGGGCTTCGTTTAATATTTCAAAAGCCAATTGATAAGAATCCTTCGACAAATGTGAAGCATCTACGAAAACATAAAAGGCGCCGGTTGGCTCCACGGGTATGGGGAAACCGAGCTCTCTCAATCGTTGGATCATGTATATTCGGCGCTCGTTGTAAATGGTTTTCATGTGCTCGATATCTGCACTTGCTTCTCTAAGAACAGCAATTCCGGCTCGCTGAGCGACAGAGCTGGCACAAATAAACAAGTTCTGCTGTAGTTTTTGCATCGGGCGAATGTATTGCTGTGGAGCAATCAGGTAGCCTAATCGCAAGCCGGTCATGGCATACAACTTCGAAAAGCCGTTCAACACAAAAGCGTTCGAGGTGTATTCAAGAATGCTGTGTGCCTTGCCTTTGTATACCAGGCCGTGATAAATTTCATCCGAAATAACTGTTTGTCCCAAATTGACAATGGATTGCAAAATTTCGGGTTTGAGCAAATTGCCCATTGGGTTCATCGGGCTGTTAATGAGAATTGCTTTTGTTCGCAACGAAATTTTCTTTTGGATGGCATCGGCATGCAATTGAAAGCCATCCAACGGAGAAACAGGAACCCGAACTGATTTGGCGCCGATGTAATGAATAAAATTGGGATAGCAAGCATAGCCGGGATCCGGTAAAATTATTTCGTCCCCTTCATTACATAGTGCAGATAGAGCCAATAAAATAGCCGGTGAACTTCCGGAAGTGACAATAACCTGCTCCTGTTTCACATCAACACCATATTCTTTTGTATAACGGTCGACAATTGCCTGGCGTAGCTCAGGATCACCCAGGCTGTGGGTATAATGTGTGCGGCCTTCAAGCAATGCCTTGTTGCTCGCCTTGACTGCGGATTCGGGCATGTTAAAATCAGGCTCGCCAACTTCCAAATGAATGATGTGCTTGCCTTCACGTTCCAGCTCAGCAGCTTTTTCGAGTACTTCCATAACGATGAAAGGCGATATTTCATTTAGCCTCGATGCGGTCATTGATTGGTTTTTATCAACATTCGAAATTAAGTCAAATCCAGCATAATTCAAGACAATTCATCAAATAAACCACTTTTCAAAATTTTTATTCAACATGCAAACAGAAATTATTCTTGAATTCCACCTTTGGTGAAAAATGGCAACGATAGCAACTGCTCACGGAGGTGAGCATCTAAAATTTGAGAATCGGAACTAAGGGATAAATGGTTGATCCTGGTTGCTGATGGTGACGCTTCCACTCACCTTAACATGTTTGGAAAGCTTGTACTGAAGAAGCAGCGATGCACCGTGAATATTCATATCTTGCACAGAAGGATTGGCTGGAAGCGGATTGAAAATGGAATTCCCCACGAAGCTGCTTCCTTCAAGTGTAAATTTATTACTCAACTTGTAGTGAGCCTGGTTGGTGATGGCCAGCGAATTCACAAATGGGTTAATCCGGAAATAAGTACTAGCGATTGGAAGGTTGTAGTCGGTTGTGTTGATCTGATAGTCCTTTACCAAACCTTCAGTCAGCGAGAAATTTTGATTTAAGGCGGGAACAGTGGATTCAAGTTTTAATGGCCCAAAGGTGGAATTAGGAAGGAAATTAAATAACTCTTGGTAGACAAAATCATACTCTGGCTTTACTGCATTGACGTTTGCTGTATCCGTTTGCGCAAATGCTGCAAAGCTCGAGAGCATGATCATCAAAATGAATCCAACGGATTTCATTAATTAGAGTATTTTTATTCCTAAGCTGACTACAAAACTTTTACTTTTTGCATTCAGGTCAGTGTTATTAATCTGAGGTCCTGTATATAAATTACCAGTACTGTTTTCCATACGTGCATCCAAAGTAAAAAACAAGAAATCGGCTCCTAAACCATATTGCCATCCGAAAAAGTTATTTTTTATTTGATCCGAAGTAATGTAATCACTGGTCAATTTTTTATTGGTGAAAAATGACATCAACGGGCCGGCATTAGCACGCAATTTAAAAGCCGTGTTATTGATCACATTGACTCCCAGTAAAACAGGTACATCAACGGTATTAAAATCAAATTCGTTGACCATTTGAACCGGACTTCCGCTGGTGGTTTCCAGTTTTCCTCCTTTTGAATTAAAATACGCTTCAGGCTGTACATATATTCTTCCCAGGTTTACCCGAAGGAAAGCACCGGCAAGAAAATTGTTAACGCCATTTTCATTAAAATTACTCAGGTCGGTAGTCAATTTCGAACTATTGTATCCAGCTTTCAGCCCCAAATTGATTGGCGATTCAGCCATTGCTGGTACAATAAAAATTACAAACAAAAAAAGAATTCCTATTTTCTTCATGGCAATAAATTATTAGTTCATGTAAATTAACGGTTTGTTAAGCGAATAATTGCTTGATGTAGATTTAACAAAATTACATTCATAAAAATACGCAAATTATCTCAAAAAAAATAAAGCTGGAGTTAACCAGCTTGTCGATTCCGTATTACCACACAAGATCACATGCTTCCGGTGGCATCCAGTGCTTGTCTTTTCCTTCCCATTTAACATTACACCCAAGGGGGTTGGTTACTGGAACTGATATCATCTCACCGGTTGTTAACTCGTGCAAAGCCCGATCCAGATCATTGACCGTAACTTTTGACGCATCCTTTGGAGAATTGACTCCGCGACCGGTGTACACCAATTGGCGAAGTTCATTAAACACATAAAAATGTGGCGTCCTCAAGGCACCGTATTTTTCAGCAACTTCCTGACTTTCATCACGCAAGTACACCCATGGGAATTTATGCTCTTCCATGCGCTGCACCATGTGGTCAAAATCATCTTCCTGATAGGTATTTTCACTATTCGGATTGATCGCGACAAACTGAACGCCTGCGTCCTTGTACTTCTTGGCAGTATTGCGGGTAATTTCATCGCTACCAATTACATAAGGACAATGGTTACAAGTGAAAAATATAACTAAGTACTTGGAAGAGTCAAAATCAGCCAGGCTGTAGTTCTTGCCATCTGTTGCGGGCAGATTAAAATCGATGGCTTTTTCTCCTATTTCAAGTGTAAAACTCATAATTTCTAATTTTAATATTTAAGTTCAGTTTTATAACAAGTGGTACTTTAAACTTGTTGGAAAGAATAATTATTAATATTTTGCAGTAAGAAATAAACCCTATGCAACCAACAGTCGTAAAGTCTATTAGTGGAAATTTTAGCACGAAAAAAAACCGTGTTAACTATTGGAATATAGAAAAAAAATCTTCTAGTTTACAAAACCAACGTCTGTTGGATATTCGATAAAATAAGTTATTAATAATTAGATCAGTAGAAATTAAAATGAAATCACAAAAAGTCTCCGGCAAAAAGAGCAAGTCTATGAATTTTGAACAAGCAGACTCTAGGAGCAAATCACCAAAAGGAGTAAAGAAAGATCGTGGTTCAAAACGACGCTTATCGATTTATGATGAATTTGATGATGACCTGGATTTTAAAGATTTTGATTCGGATGATGAATTATATGATAATTGATTGACAATTCCTAAAGAATAATTACACAAAAAATATCACCATTTAGATTTCGGCTCAAACTTGTTAGGAAGTGAGCGGTTTTTTCGCCAAATGAAATCGGTCAGCGCACCTTTCAGATTTTCTATGTCGTAAATTCTGAACATGCCATTGATTGATTCATTTCCGTATTGGGTATTGTGATAGAAATTAAAATCGAACTCGAACTCGGTCAATTAGGTCATTCCAATTTTCTGGAAAGGGAATGTTTGAATAAAAAGCTTCATCAACTTGATTAGTCTCATTGATGAAGCTTTTTATTGGTTTGCAATCCATTGAGTCATGTGTGAACATGACTCATTGTCCAATAGTCATTAAAAAACAAGAAAGCCACTCTATAAAAGAATGGCTTTCCTGAATCAGTTTATTTGTTGTTATAAATCCAGAAGTTGTTCTTCCAGATTCACCCCATTCGTTAATAATCGTTCGGGATTTTCGATGAATTCTTTCACTTTTACCAGGAATCCGACAGAATCTTTTCCGTCGATGATCCGGTGATCGTATGACAAGGCCACGTACATCATCGGGCGAATTTCAACTTTACCATTGACAGCAACCGGGCGCTCAACAATGTTGTGCATTCCTAAAATACCCGACTGTGGAGGATTGATAATTGGTGTTGAAAGTAACGAACCAAAAGTTCCACCATTGGTAATAGTGAACGTTCCGCCAGTTAATTCTTCTACAGATATCTTTTTGTTTCGCGCTTTTTCAGCCAAATCTTTCAGATCTTTTTCAATCTGAGGAACTGATTTGCTTTCGGTGTTTCGAATGATTGGAACCATCAAACCTTTTGGCGTTTGCACAGCGATGCCAACATCCACAAATTCAGGGTTGATAATTTCTTCACCGTCTAACATGGAATTGATGGCCGGATGAAAATTCATGGCTGCAGCACACGCTTTGGTGAAAAATCCCATAAACCCGATTTTAAAGCCATGCTTTTCGATAAAACGGGGTTGGTATTTCTTACGCAACTCCATAATCCGGCTCATGTCAATTTCATTGAACGTCGTTAACATGGCCGTTTCATTTTTCACAGCTACTAGTCGCTGACTTAGTTTACGGCGCAATGAACTCATTTTCTCACGTGATTCTTCACGTGAAAAAGAACCAGTTTGTTGGAGGGAAGCACTTGATGAAGGAGCTGGAGCATCCAAAACAGCTCCTACTTCTTTCTTGGAAATTCGTTTTAACCCGTTGATAACATCATCAATCGACAGGTTATTTTCTTCCATCATCTTTTTAGCTACCGAAGTTGTTTTCACGTGTTCGTGTTTTTCTTCTTTGGCAGCTGGTTTTGCAACTTCTTTCTTAGGCTCCTCTTTCGACGGGCTCTTCGCAGGTTCTTCCTTTGGTTTTTCTTCTTCCTTTTCCCCGGACTCCTCTGCCCCAGCCTCTGGTTGTACCGAGGTGTCGATGGTACAGGCTACTGCTCCTACTTCGAGCGTGTCCCCTTCTTCGGTTTTAAAACTTATCTTCCCGGCTTCTTCAGCAACTAATGTGAGGGTGGCTTTGTCTGATTCAATCTCAGCAATCTCGTCATCTTTATCAACGACATCACCTTCTTCCACCAACCATCTGCCGAGCTCAACTTCGGTTATTGATTCTCCAGGCGTTGGTACTTTAACTTCAATGATCATGATTTTTTTTCTTATGCTAAAACTTGTTCGTTAAATATTTGCTCTAACAGCTTATTTAAGCGAAGGTTGTGTTGTTTCATTAATCCTCCGGCAGGGCTTCCACTTTCAGAACGCGCAACCACTTCAAATGGAATGTGGTTTAATTTACGCATGATGTATGGCCAGGCCCCCATATTGGCTGGCTCGTCCTGTGCCCACATAATCCGTTCGGCTGTTTTGTATTTCTTCAATACTTTTTCAATTTGATCAACAGGAAGCGGATGCAATTGTTCCAAACGTACAATCGCCGTAGAATTAGCACCTGTTTCATTCCGTTTTTTGATCAAATCGTAATACAACCTTCCGGACGTAAAAACAACCTGTTTGGTGGTTGTTGCCTTTGCTTTGGAATCGTCAATCAATTCCTGAAAATGTCCATCTGCCATATCATCCAGGGAAGAATGCACCATTGGATGACGCAAAAGGCTTTTGGGTGTGAACACGATTAGCGGTACACGGAAATGCCATTTTAAATGGCGCCGTAACATGTGGAACATATTTGCTGGCGTTGTTGGCACAATAATTTGCATGTTATTGTTTGCAGCTAATGTCAGGAAGCGTTCAATACGTGCGCTGGAGTGCTCAGGTCCCTGTCCTTCGTAGCCATGTGGTAAATAAAGCACGAGGTTGTTCATCAGTCCCCATTTCTCGTTGGCAGATGAAACGTATTGGTCAATAATTACCTGCGCTACATTGTGGAAATCACCAAACTGTGCTTCCCAAATTGTTAAGGCATTGGGTTGTGCCAAAGCATATCCATATTCAAATCCCATCACACCGTACTCAGAGAGCAACGAGTTATAAATATGAAATGGTGCTTGATTTTCGGATACGTTTTTCAGCGGAAAATATTTTTCACCCGCATCTTCAACTACAAAAGCAGCATGACGGTGAGCAAAAGTTCCACGCTCACAATCTTGCCCACTCATCCGGACTGGGTGACCTTCGTCAACCAACGTACCATAGGCTAGCAATTCTCCCAATGCCCAGTCCAAACGATCATCCAAGATCATCTGACGACGATCAGAAATAATCCTGTTGATTTTATTGAAGAATTTTTTCCCTTCTGGTGTTGAGTTGATTTTCTCAGCAATAACTTTCAATTTATCTTTATCAACACCTGTTTTTACAACGGGTGAAAAGTCTCCTTTCACCGGATTCTGGTAATCTTTGTATTCTTCCAGTAGGAACTTTTTGATTTTCACCTTATCAATTTTCTCCGAAGCTTTGTATTTCGAATCCATCAGGCGGTCAAAAGCCTTGATTTCATTCTTCACTTCCGATGCTGTCATGATTCCCTGTTCAATCAATTTTTCAGCATAGATGTCACGAGGATTTTTATGAGCAGAAATGGCTTTGTACAATTCCGGCTGTGTAAAACGAGGTTCATCACCTTCGTTATGTCCGTATTTACGGTAACAAAGAATATCGATGAACACATCGGTTTTAAATTTTTGTCTGAACTCCATGGCCAACTTGATCGTGAATATCAATGATTCGACATCATCGCCATTGACATGGAAAACCGGGGAACGAGTCACTTTACCGACATCGGTACAATAAGTACTTGACCGCGCATCCAAATAGTTGGTTGTAAAACCGACCTGGTTGTTGATGACCAGGTGAATTGTACCACCAGTACGATATCCTTTTAGTTGAGACATTTGAATGACTTCATAAACGACCCCCTGGGCGGCAATAGCTGCATCACCATGAATAACAATTGGAGCCAATCGATCGGTGTCACCATCGTATAAGGAATCAATTCTGGAACGAGACATTCCTTCCACCAATGGCCCAACGGTCTCCAGGTGCGACGGATTCGGCATCAGGCTCAACTTAACCTTTTTACCAGAATCCGAAGTAATTTCATTCTCAAATCCCAGGTGATATTTTACGTCACCTAGCGAAATATCTTCCTCATATTCAGTGCCATAAAATTCCTTAAAAATATTTTCATACGGCTTATTCATAATGTTGGCCAGAACATTTAGTCTTCCACGGTGAGCCATACCAACAATAAATTCGCGAATTCCGAGCTCAGCTCCGTGTTCGATAACGGCATCAAGCGCAGGAATCAATGATTCAGCACCTTCCAGTGAAAATCGTTTCTGTCCGACGAACTTTTTATGAATAAAACTTTCAAATCCAACAGCTAACTTGAGGTGGTAAAAAATATGTTTTTTGTCTTTCGGCGTAAATTCTTGTGAATTTTTTGTTTTTTCCATATGATCCTGAAGCCAGGTAATGACCTCAGGATGACGCATATATAAATACTCAACACCGATAGCATTGCAATAAGTCGCCTCAAGATGGGTAACAATATCTTTCAACTTGGCTGATCCAATACCAATATTGTTACCGGCCTGAAATACCTTTTCCAGGTCGCTTTTTTCAAGCCCAAAATTCTCGATATCCAATGTTGGACGATATGATCTTCTGGAACGTACCGGGTTGGTCTTGGTAAACAAGTGACCACGTTGCCGGTAACCGTGAATCAAATTTAAAATTGCAAATTCTTTATCGATCAGCTTACTACCAGAGGTGGATATGTTGGATGCATAATTAGCCCTTGCAAGTTCAAACCCTTTAAAGAAATGTCGCCAGCTCTCTTCAACGGAATCAGGATCTTTTATATACTCCTGATATAGCTCTTCAACAACGGCAATCTCTTGATTGCCTACGTGCGAAAATTTATCCATAGTACTAATAACGGTCGGTTAATCTTAAATTAATTTTTTGTTTGAATTATTTAACAAACGGTACTTTCTAAAGTTTACTAACAGTTAGACAAATCTACAGTGAAATTATACTTTTAAAACGATATTTTATTTAGATTGATTTAAAATAATTACTCACACTTCTACGTTAATAAATCAAACTCGAAACCCCTCTCATTCATAATTCAAATATTTCTAATCATGGAAAGAAGAGATTTTTTATCCAAAGTAATGGTTGGGGGAAGTATATTGTTCGCCGCCCCGGTGTATTTAAGTTCTTGCAGTAAATCCAGTGATAGCGGGTTAACCACAACACCGGGAACTGGATCATCCGGCGCTGTGACCATCGATTTATCACAGAGCAAATACTCAAACCTGGGAACAGTTGGTGGCTATGTTTACTATCAGAACTTGATCATCATTCGTACGGGTGACAGTCAATATGTGGCCTTATCGAAAATTTGTACGCATCAAGGATGTACGGTCGGTTACAGTTCGTCAATCAAGGAAATTGCCTGTCCGTGTCACGGAGCCCGCTATTCGCTTGATGGCACTGTTTTAAGAGGTCC
Source organism: Sunxiuqinia sp. (assembly GCA_035266925.1). Taxonomy (GTDB): domain Bacteria; phylum Bacteroidota; class Bacteroidia; order Bacteroidales; family Prolixibacteraceae; genus Sunxiuqinia. The sequence goes on from DATFMO010000423.1 coordinate 11,609, forward strand.
GGCTCAACGTCCTTTAACCAAATACGATGTGACCGTTAACAATAATACGCTATCCATAAGTTAGAAATTCCATTCGAACAAAATATTGCGTTAAGGCAGGAAAACTATATCTTCATGGTGTTGTTGCAAACATCGAAAATACAATTACCTGATTACGATTTAGTTTTTCTGCTATGAAAAAGAAGCTTCGCATCCTTTTAATGTTGGTGCTTTTTGCACTGTTTTTTTACGTTGTTGGGCCACGTCCGCCAAAGCCGGTATTTGCGAATACGTTTCCGAAAATTTCTGTTTCACTTGATAGTCTCGATCAGTTCGTTCGGAAGCAGGAAGCCGGACTGCCCGTAAAGCCCGATAATGA
>DATFMO010000424.1:0-24327 GCA_035266925.1 Sunxiuqinia sp.
AAGAGTGGAGAAAAAAAAAGAACAAAGGTTGGATAGACGGGAATCTTTCGAGGAGATATTGAAAAGTCGAAGTGAGATTTCAAAATTGGAGTATGTGAAAGATTTCCTATCCAGTGTGTCTTCCATTGTTTGTATCCTCAATGAGAATAATCAAATCGTTTTTTCAAACACCGCCATGCTCGAGAAATTCGGTCTCGACCTGGAGGAAAATATCCTGGGTGGCAGGCCCGGCGAGATCTTAAATTGTATTCATGCGAAAAATGATACCGGAGGTTGTGGAACCTGCGAAAAATGCCAATATTGTGGCGCTTTTCAGGCCTTTGAAAAAGCTTGGAACAAAACGATAAAAGTGACCCAGGAATGTCGAATTGTTACCTTGCAGGATGGCCATTATAATCAATTAGACCTGGAAGTTTCGGCCACACCTGTTGAATTTGAAAAGACGTATTTGGTTGTTAGTATTCAGGATGTTACTGAGATAAAACGAAAGGCCATACTCGAACGGATCTTCTTCCATGACATTATCAATATTGCTGGTGGCCTGAATGGTATTTTGGAAGTAATTGCCAAAAATGGTCTTGACAAAAGCGAAGAATACTTCGAAATTGCGCAGTCCCTGTCCAGCATGATTATTGACGAAATCAGGGCGCAGCAACAATTGATAAAAGCTGAAAATGGAGAGCTAAAGGTGAATTTACAAGCAATTCCGGTAAATTCATTTTTACAAAAGGTGGTTGCCCAAATTCGTTTTCACCAGGTTGCCCAGGAGAAGGACATCCTTGTTGAAGATGGAACAGGAGAAGCACTTGTGAATAGCGATGAAGTGTTGCTAAGCCGGGTGCTGATTAATATGGCGAAAAATGCTTTTGAGGCTACTGATTTAGGAAAATCGATTAGCCTGAAAGCAGTGAAAACAGGCAATGATATCCGTTTCAGCATCCACAATCAACAATACATTCTCCCTGAATTTCAGGAGCAAATCTTTAAGCGGTTTTTTTCAACGAAAGGAAAAGACCGCGGCTTCGGAACGTACTCCATGAAACTTCTTGGTGAGCGCTACTTAAACGGCAAAGTAGACTTTTCGAGCACAGTTTCTGATGGCACAACGTTTTTTATCGAGCTCCCTTTCCAATGAAAATTCACTGAATATCCAATTCGCTTTGTCGTTTCAATGATGGTCGAATGATCAGGCGCAAAGACTGATCAAAAGTGGCGTATTTCCACAACCAGTTAATAAAAATAACGAGCCGGTTTTTAACACCAACAATTGACATAAGGTGGACGAACATCCAGGTTAACCATGCAAATGTTCCACTGAAGCGGATGAAAGGTAGATCAACTACCGCCCGGTTTCGTCCCACAGTTGCCATGGACCCTTTGTCTTTATATTCGAATTTTTTCAGGGTTTTTGCCTCTCTTTTATTCACCAGGTTTTTGGCTAGCAGCGTGGCTTGCTGTAACGCTACCTGGGCAACTTGTGGGTGACCTTTGGGGTAATTTTCGGTTTCCATATACGCTAGGTCGCCGATAGCAAAAATACTGTCGTAACCTTCAATCTCATTGAAACGGTTTACTTTGATTCGATTGCCACGCACGAGGTGGCTGGCATCAATTCCCTGGGGCATCTGCGCCTGGATACCTGCTGCCCAAATCAGGGTTTCGGTTTGAAAGTCTTCCTGATCTTCCAGCTTCACCGTAGAGCCGTCGTAGTCTGTTACCTTGTGCGATAAACGAACATTGATCCCCAAATTCTTCAGGTATTCACCGGCTTTTTTACCGGCTTCCGGGCTCATCCCATTCAACAGGTGAGGGCCAGCCTCTACCAGGGTGATTTCCATTAAGCTGAAGTCGAGGTCGGGATAGTCTTTGGGGAGAACGAATTTTTTCATTTCGGCCAGCGCACCACAAACTTCAACCCCGGTTGGACCACCGCCGACAACCATCACACTCATTAGCTGGCTGAGTTTTTCGGGATCGCGTTCAGCCACCGCACGCTCAAAATTCATCAGGATTCGGTTACGCAGATAAACGGCTTCAGAAACTGATTTCATGGGAATGCCGTTTTTCTCAAAGCTTTTGTTGCCAAAAAAGTTGGTGGTTGCCCCGGTTGCCAAAATCAAGTAATCGTACCAGGTGTATCCCAGCGGCGTTTCAATGATTTTTTTCTCCGGTACAATGTTTTGAACGGTTGTAACCCGGACAAATACTTTTTCACTTTTTTGAAAAGCTTTTCGTAACGGGAACGAAATAGAGCTGGGCTCGAGACCTGAGGTGGCCACCTGGTAAAACAACGGTTGAAACTGGTGGTAGTTGTTTTTGTCGATTAAAACGACTTGAAACCCCTGTTTGTAGAGTTTTCGCGCAAGCTTTAAACCGGCAAAACCTGCTCCTACAATTACGACACGTTTCTGGTCTGTTTCTGGTATATTTACTGGCATACAATATTTTTGTTCTGAAACAAACCAGTTGTAGTATTGTTGCGGGTTTGGCGAATATTATTTTCTCTTTTTTCCGGCCTTTGGGTATTGCTTTGATAGGCAATTTTAATGAACAGAATTCAAAGAATTTTTTAAGCAAATTTTGCAAAATATTAAAATTCGATATGTAACTATCAAAAAAAAGTATGTTAATTTAGTGGGTCTGATTCGTGTTTCCCTGCTCTTAATAGGAATTGAAGCAACACAATTTTATTCGCTAGTTGATAGATGTTATACGTTAATTTAAATGAAGAACAATGGAAATTGAAACGGGGAAATCATCTAGTAAATTGCATTACGGAGTTTGTGCAGTGCGTTGTTTCTGCTCTATTCTTGATCCGTGTTTTTTTATTGTGACCTTTGCATAATAGTATAAACAAAAAACAATCGCATCCAGATGACGCAAGAGAACACAACGTTTAAAGCATGTCGGGTAGAAGAAGAAAACAGCCGTTACGTGAGTTCGGTTAAAGAGGTCGAATTTGTTTCGCTGGGAACTGACGAAATCCGGGTGAAAGTTCATTACAGTTCGTTGAATTACAAAGATGCCTTGTCGGCTTCGGGCAACAAGGGAGTGACCAAAAATTACCCCCACACGCCGGGTATTGATGCGGTTGGAATTGTTGAAAAGTCGAATGCTGACACGTTGAAAACTGGCGAGCAAGTTATTGTGACCAGTTATGACCTGGGGATGAACACCGACGGCGGATTCGCTGAATATATTCAGGTGCCTGCGAAATGGGCTATTAAACTTCCGAAAAAGTTATCGATGAAAGAGGCGATGATATACGGAACAGCTGGGTTGACGGCCGGAATGTCGGTTCTTAGACTTTCCGAACTTGTGAAGCCAGAAGATGGGAAAATAGCGGTTTCAGGAGCCACAGGCGGCGTTGGAGCTTTGAGTGTTTCAATCCTAAGTAAATTGGGCTACCAGGTCGTGGCCATCACTGGAAAAGAAAGTGAAAAAGATTACCTGCAACACTTGGGAGCAACCGAAATATTGTTGCGCTCCGAAATCGAAAACTTCGATCAAAAACCCTTGTTAAAACCTTTGTTTGCAGGAGCAATTGATACCGTTGGCGGACCGATTCTTGAAAACGTTATTAAAGCGACCAAACCAATGGGTGCTGTTACTTGCTGTGGCAATGTGGCTTCTCCAAAGCTCGAATTAACGGTATTTCCCTTCATTCTGCGTGGAGTTGCATTAATTGGTATCGACTCGCAGAATTACCCCATGAACTACCGGAAAAAGGTATGGGAAATGTTGGCTGACGAATGGAAACCAACTCAACTGGCTGAAACTTGTCAAGAGATTACGATGAACGAGATTCAGGAGAAAATTGACCTGATGCTCCGGGGGCAACTCAAAGGGCGAACCATTGTGAAAATAGCAGAATAAAACGTAAAACAACTGGATATCACAAGCCGTTTTGGAAGTGAGAAAAAGGCAAAAGCAAGCTTGATTAAAAACGATTATTTTATGCCAATAAATTTACCTGATCATTATGATTTGCTTTACCGAAATGCTGTTCAGAAAATAAAATCCGGTCAGTACCAAGCAGATTCGTTGATTGACTCGCTGGATGATCATCGAATGGGGGTGACCCTTTTACTGAGGCCAAGCCCGAAAGTCAACAACAATATCCAACAGTTTTTATATGAACTTAAAGCGATTGATCCAACGCAATATTATTATCCAAATTCGGATATGCACATCACTGTGTTATCCATCATTTCGTGTTACAGCGGTTTCAAGTTGTCACAGATTGACGTGGACGAATATGTCGAGGTGATTCGACAAAGTATTCCGCGGCAACCCATCCTCGAAATTTCTTTTAGTGGAATTACAGCATCGCCCTCGTGTGTGATGATTCAGGGATTTCCAATCGATGGAAGTTTGAATGAAATTCGGAATCGACTGCGAACCAATTTTCAACAGACAAACTTGATGCAGTCCATTGATCAACGTTATCAACTACAAACAGCCCATTCCACGGTGGCCCGTTTTCGAACTGAACTGAAGCAGAAGTCGAAATTCATAGCCGTCATGGACCGATACCGTGACTTCGATTTTGGCACATTTCGGGTGGATGCCCTGGAGTTGGTTTACAATGATTGGTACCAACGGCAGGAGAGGGTGCAACGCCTTCATCGGTTTGATTTGGGTTGATTTATTCAGCTGTTTTTTAATGCATTCCCGTTTGGGTCATGTCGAATAAGTGACTGGCCTGTTCGCCCAGGAAACCCGAGAACAATTTTCGTTCGCCATCTTCCTCAATGTAGCCCCGTTCCGCTAATTCGTAATAGGCGTAGGTCCAAATAATCTTGTGCACCATGCCATCGTTTTTCACAACTTCAACCAGCTCTTTTATGGCATGGGTTGACGATTGCTGAAGAATGCTGCCTTTGTTACCTTCAATGTGGCTTTTCATGGGAACACCTGCTTTGGCCAGGGCGTGGCAGGTGACTTCCAGGTCAGGCCATTCTTTCACATTCTGATAATTGATGAATGCCGTAAAATGGTTCACCGAATTTCCGTGTAGCAGCACCCATGCGCCATACTGTGAAATGTCGTTCAGCTTTTCAACAATTTTTTGATTTGGAATATCCCACGGCCGGCGGAAATAGTCAGCGAGTTCGAGCACAAAAAGTTTAGCATCATCTTCGGGAAGCTGCCCGTCTTTGTTGAGTTTTAGCAATTGCTCAACGGCAAAGTCAGAAAGCAGGTAAGGTGTATCTTTCACGGTTTGATGAATCGAATCCTGTGCCCACAGCGGAAGTTGGTCCACTTCGAGCTGGCTGACAAATAGTTTGGGAAAAAGCTCATCCGGGTGTTCAAAATGAATGGCGTGTAATTTTTTGATTTCGAAGTTGTAATGTCCAACCGGTTTAAACCCAAGTGCATCTAAAATGTGCCAGATGGCGCCAATGCCTTTCGGCTGTTTGCCAGTGTCGGTATGAAGTGTGCGGAATGCAATATGATCGTTGACGACTTGCCCGCCTTCGCTTTTTACAAGATCAGCATAGGTTTTTGCATAAGTCACCCGACGAATATATTGCTCCCAAAGTGCATCCAATAAACGTGTTGTGATTTCTTTGCTTGTGATTTGCATGACGTTTTATTTTTAATGATGTGTTATTAACAAAACGAATGTCATTCTATATTACGTGAAAAAATAGATTCAGGGTTATTGATTCGTAGTCGTTTTTGGAATGATCAATTAATTATTCTGTAATCAATGTTTTTTTAAACTTGATATTGAACGATTCAAGTTCAGCCAACACAGGTTCGTATATTTCAGGAATAGTGGGAATGTAAAGTCCTTTAAGCTGAATTTTCCCAGTTAGGATCAATTTCGCAGCAATGCCCAAAGGCAATCCAACCGTTTTCGACATGGCAGTGTGTACCTGATCTTCGCCGGTGACGACCAGTGCTGCATATAAATGCTCTTTTTTGCCGGACGCATTATTCCGGTAAATAAATTTGTGCCACATAACAACCATATCCTTGTCAGCAGAACCCAGCTTCCACTTTTGTTTCAGGATGTGCTCCAGTACTTTCGCAGGCGACGCTTTAATAATACCGATGGGAGTTTCGTCAAATATTCCCAACCATTTTAGTTTCCCTATGACATCCGAATCCTGGTCGATGTGTTGATCGTGGTACAGCTTGGTTTCGACCGAATCGGATGGGTGGTAATAAAGAAACGAATTGACGAAATCGCGGTTGGTCATGTTTTCCAAACCAGTCATTTCATAAGTGTCATTTGTCATTCCCAGTTGTACAAATACGTTCCAGGCACGGCAAAACCCTGGTCGGCGCAATGTTCCGCGATAAACTGTGGGGACGTCATGAAGATGATACATGTCGATGTATTTCAATGAATCGCGGTTGGCATAACCCTCAAATGTGCCATAGCCTTCAATTTCAATGAGCTCGGTGCGTCTGAAAAGCCGGTTGTAGGGAATGTATTTGTACTTCCCTTCCTGGATGAATTTGGCCGGGCCTTCGTTGCCGGCCAACACCACATGCAAGGGATTCCAGCTCAGTTTGTAATGCCAAGGGTTGTCGTCTGATTCGGGTGCCACCAACCCACCGGTAAACGATTCAAAACTGAGCAGTTCATGGCCAACCTGTTTGATGGCGTTGATCTCCCTCATGGCCGACTGGTGATCAATGCCCGGGTCAAGTCCCATTTCATTTAAAAAGAACAAGCCTTTTTGATGAATTTCGGGCTCGAGTGCTTTTAACTCGTGTTGTTCGTAGGACGGGGTTAGCAGGTTCTTCGAATATTTCAAACAGGTTTGTGCAACCAGTAGATGAAAACGGGCCGGTAGCATGGAGATCACCAGGTCAGCTTTTTCAATCTCCCGGTCACGGACTTCCGGATCATGAATATCGAATGGGATCAGTTCAACCTCGTTTCCAATTCGTGACCGTGCAGAGTCGACATCTTTCTCTGCAACGACCACTTGCCAACTCAATTCCCGTGCCTGCTTCTGCAAGTATTCAATTAAGGTTGATGCTGAACGACCAGCTCCGATAATCAGAATTCTCTTCATCGCCGATTAGTTTTGAATGACTTAGACATTGAATTCAATTCCTTGCGCCAGCGGCAGATCTGTCCCAAAGTTAATCGTGTTGGTCTGTCGGCGCATGTATGCTTTCCACGCGTCAGAACCGGACTCGCGGCCGCCACCAGTTTCTTTTTCGCCGCCAAAAGCGCCGCCAATTTCAGCACCCGATGTGCCAATATTGATGTTGGCAATGCCGCAATCAGAGCCTTCACACGACAGGAAGTGTTCCGTTTCGTGTAGGTTGGTGGAGAACAAGGCCGATGATAAACCTTGTGGCACATCGTTGTGAAGGTGAATGGCTTCTTCCAATGTTTTATAATGAATGAGGTAGAGCAGGGGAGCGAAGGTTTCCTGTTGTACAATGTCGTAATGATTTTTGACCGTTGCCAGCGCTGGTTTCACATAACAGCCCGATTCATATTCGGGGCTGGCAAGCACCTGTCCACCATATTCAAGGTGGCCACCCTGTGCTCTCACGTGCGATTGCGCTTCCAGGTATTTTTTCACCGACTGCTTGTCAATCATGGGGCCCACCAAAGTCTGGGGATCGAGTGGGTGCCCGATTTTGATACTTTTGTAAACAGCAATCAACTTTTCGAGCAGTTGATCATGAATAGATTCGTGTACAATAATACGCCGGGTGGAGGTACAACGTTGTCCGCAAGTCCCCACAGCGCCAAAAACAATGGCCCGGATCGTCATCTCCAAATTAGCGTTTGGTGTTACGATAATCGCATTATTTCCACCCAACTCCAGGATGTATTTACCGAGCCGGGCACCTACCAATCCTCCGACTTTTTTCCCAACACGGGTTGATCCGGTGAATGAAACCAGCGACAGGTTTTTATCACTGAACAGTTCATCACCCAAATATTTTGAGCTGGTAGCAACGAGGTTGACAACTCCTTCAGGGACATCATTTGCTTTTAACACATGGGCTATAATTTTATGGATGGCAATGGCGCACAGCGGAACTTTTGACGATGGTTTCCAAACCACCACATCGCCGCATACAAGTGCGATCATCGTGTTCCACGACCAAACAGCAACTGGGAAATTAAAAGCTGAAACCACACCTACAATTCCCAGCGGGTGATATTGGTCGTACATGCGGTGGGCTTTTCGTTCCGAATGCATCGTGAAGCCATACAATTGCCGCGATTGACCCACCGCAAAGTCGCAAATGTCAATCATTTCCTGAACTTCGCCCAGTCCTTCCTGGTAAATTTTGCCCGTTTCGTACGATACAAGCTTTCCCAACGGTTCTTTGTATTTACGGAGTTCCAGCCCAATTTGGCGTACGATTTCACCTCGGGCAGGTGCCGGAACTTTTCGCCATTGCAGAAAGGCTTTTCGGGCCGTTTCAATAACTTGTTGATAATCGGTGAGTGTTGCTTGTTTCACTTGGGCAATTACTTGACCGTCAGCCGGCGATATGGACGAGCGTAAATCGCCCTGCCCGTTGGTCCAAACCTTACCAGTGCAAACACCGGAATTCTCAGGTTCAATTTCCAATTGTTGCAAGGCCTCTTTCATACCAAAAGAATCAATTGTGTTCATAGCAATTTTTGTTTATTGTGTTTGATGAGCGATTGTGCTCGGGCGGGAAGTTGCATCGCAAATCAGTCCGGGCGACACGCTATTCAAGTTAGCAAAATTATTCGAACTTTACTTTATGTTAGCGACTCTTTTTCCGCACAAATTTTTAAGCAGCAGCGTAAAGGCCCATCAATTTTCAGTTCATTATTTAACAATCTTTTCAGGCTTGGGCAGTATAATTTTTCATGAAGATGTTGTAATTTGCACCTACGATGACTGGTCGGTGACCAAAGAACTGGAATGATATTCATGAATTTGCCACGAATTGACTTGTTATGGAACGAAAAGTTGAAGAAAACAGATTGTTTGAAAACCAATTATTGGAACGCCTATCGCGCACAAATGCTTATGTCGCTATCAGCGCTTATATGGTGATTTCGCTTGCCGCTTTGATAATCGCGAGTATGCAAACAAGGGTTTCGCTGTTGAACCAGGTGACCTTATTTATCAGCGGTTTGATAACCTTTTCGTTGACTGAATATGTCGTTCATCGCTATTTGTATCACTACCCGAAAATTGGGAAATTGAAGAACTGGGCTTTTGTGGTTCACCAGTTTCACCATGATCATCCCAATGATGCCAAACGCCTTGCACTTCCATTGCCATTAGCACTGGTTTTTGCCGCTATTTTCTTTGGTCTTTTCTGGTTGTTCATGGGAACATCTGCGCCGTTCTTCTTTTCAGGATTTTTATTGGGTTACGCCGGGTATTTATTGTCTCATTACCTGATTCATACTCTTGGTCCGTCAAATGGGGTCATGCGTTATTTATGGATTCATCATTCCATTCACCATTTTAAAGATGACACGAAAGCATACGGCGTTTCATCTCCCTTGTGGGACTTTATTTTTCAATCCATGCCAGCTAAAAGCCTGCGCAACCTCATGAAACGGTAGTTGTTCTCACCGCAGTTTTTATCGATTCTCAACAGACCCGTTAACCAACGATCGGACTATAGAAAGCGTCACTGTAACTTTTTAGTCTTCACTTTAAGATCACATATGTTTAAAAACGTATTGACTTTCTAAAATATCTTATTTAATTTTATGAAAAACATCCCAATCTCGATCAACTTTTTGCGGATCCATTGAATTTTTTGTTAACATCGAACAATTGGTTGATTGCAGAACAAATTTTAATTTCTTCGCTATGAAAAAAAACAATCAGTTAGTTAAAGTATTCTCTGGAACCGAAGGTTCAGTTTACTTTTTAAAAGGTGAACTGGCCAATCGTGGAATTTTTTCCATTGTTCGAAACGATTATCAATCAGGAATTACAGCTGGCTTCTTTGGTGGAGTAACTTCCGACATCGACTTGTACATTCAGGAGGCTGATTTGCAAAAGGCCCAGCCCGTATTGGAGGCTATTTCGTAATTTTCAGTCTATAATATGTTTTCCAATCGATGATTTCGAAAATCAAGTTCGATAAAGCAAAACAAGTGATTTTGATTAACGATCGCTTGAGAAGAAATTACCACAGCCTGGTTTATTTGTGTTTGCTGGATGTTTTCATTTCAGCAGTCAATGTAATTGGGTTCGTAGGTAGTTCATTCAACCATTGGAATATTGTCTGGTTGTTGATTGGTATTGGTGCCTTGTTATATGCTGCATACATTGTTTTAATGAAGTCTAGCCAAAACAAAATCCACTTTCATGAAATTGAATTGTTAACTGAAAAACAACGATTTGGGAAAGTCGTTTATTCCTTGAAACTGAAAAATGGAAAGTCAAGGGATCTGCCTAATATTGAAAATAAAGAGGAGTTTGAAGATCTAAAGCTGGTTCTCAATGGTTATCCCAGAGGCTTCAGAGATGTCAATGGTTGAACGATTTACTCCAATTATCCAACATCTACGAATAAGAAAATTTGATACTGATTCTATTAATATATCCTGACTTTGATACCACCTTGGTAAGCTCATTTAATGAAGTAAATGCTAAGGTTTGCCCGCTGGATACCTTGATAACCAGTAAGTCGAAAACGGTGAATCTGATATCAAAATGGCATCGTATTATGGATTAGTTAGCATACTAAATATTCCTGAAAAATAGCACGCTGCATTTTCTTTTTGATAGGATTTTTCTGAAGTATTCCTTTGGATCGATTCTTTATAGTCTCATTTTTGTAGTCCAATTCAGATTGAAGTTGTTTACTAATTTGATCTTTCGCCTTTTCTTGAATAACTTTTCAGGAAATCATTTTATTCGTTCACATTAAAATTAACAATTATCGAATCATTGAATTTACACACAATCGCATTAATATCAGTCAGTTTAGCCATCATTTGCATGCTTGTTGTCTTGATAGACATACTTCGGGGAAATCAACAGCACATGATGATCATGAATTTTGTTTATCCCATAACAGCTCTCTATGCCGGGCCATTAGCGCTTTGGGTTTATTTTACCGTTGGGCAAAAATCAACACATAAAGCCATGATGGCCGACAAACAGGAAGAACACTCACATCACCAAATGCAAAAACCATTTTGGCAAACTGTGGTGGTTGGCGCTTTACATTGTGGCAGTGGTTGTACAATTGGCGATTTGATTGCCGAAAGTTTGTTGCTCGCTTTTCCATTGACGATCCTGGGGCATGCTATGTTTGGCGCGTGGATTGTTGATTATGTTTTTGCCTTCGCAATTGGTATTTTGTTTCAATACTATTCCATCAAACCAATGAAAGGTTTGTCGCCAAAGGAAACGCTGAAAGCTGCGGTTAAGGCCGATGCTTTGTCGCTAACCAGTTGGCAGGTTGGTATGTATGGTTGGATGGCCATTTCGACCTTCCTGATTTTTAAGCATGAATTAAAAGCTGACACAATACAGTTTTGGTTCATCATGCAGATTGCCATGTTGTTCGGTTTTCTCACGGCTTATCCGGTCAATTGGTGGCTGTTGAAAAAGAAAATCAAGGAGCCCATGTAAAAAGGAGTGGAGCCAGCTTCGGGCGGAACATTGACTAATTTTACGAATGAAAATTCAAATGAAAAACAAAAACTTACTCGTTTTGCTTCTGCTTGTTTTGTTGGGAGCATGTCGTTCAACCGGTGTTCTGCATCAGGAAAAATCGGTCGATTATCTGTATCGACAATCAATCGAAAATGCGATGTCACCGGGCCCGAAAAAAATTGATACCAACTTGGTTGCTATTAATCATCAAAACAAACAGCTTATTTGGAAAACGATTGATGGTGAAGACTACATTTTGGTTGTTACCTGGAAGCAGAATGTTTCTTATTACAAGCCTTTTGTGGATTCTGCAGCATACAACACGGGAAGCTATCCCATTTGGGTGACCACCGCACCGGAGTTGTTACAGCGCATGCAACAGGAAAAAGCAACGGATGTCAACCGTCGATTGGTTCAGTTGCTTGGGCTGCCGCCAAACGCTGTCTACCATTATTTTGTTGAGTTTTGGGTGAGGCCCGAAGATTTGTTCCGTCCCTGCCCGGATAATGAAATCAATGATGGGCGGTGCGACCTATGTTTCCCGGATCATACTGATTCAACATACATTGCCTGGGTCAACGCTAACCGGATCAGTCGTTATTACCAGTGCGAGTTATACAAAAACTATCCATGGACGCAATTGGGATACACCTATGACTGGAATCCAAAAAATAAGTCACATTTTGGGTTAAGCGAATTTGTCATCGGAAAGAATAAAAACATCTACGTCAGGGCGATTTATAAAACTGAAGACTACCTAAACAAGAGCGTTCCCGGAAACTGAAAAACATACCCGGAAGTCTTTTTTATTGAGGTTGTGATAACATAAATGACCATTTTGTGGCCTTTAGGTTTTTATGATTATCTTTGTCGGCTGTTACACCTTCCTTTAATCCTTCCACCACGGTTTTATCGGGAAAAAATAATTAATACATGCAATTTGAAGATTTAAAAATTATTAAGCCTGTTTTGGAGGCTTTAGAAGAAGAACAGTATATTGAACCCACTGCGATACAGGCAAAAGCAATTCCATTGGTTCTCAATAGAAGAGATGTCCTTGGGAGCGCACAAACCGGAACCGGAAAAACAGCAGCCTTCGCTATTCCGATTCTGCAACACCTTTTTCTTGATCGTCGGATCAAGCATGGTACCCCTAAAATAAAAGCACTGGTCATTACACCAACCCGGGAGCTGGCGCTGCAGATTGGAACCAGCTTTTCGGTTTACGGAAAATATACAGGAATAAAGAATACCGTTATTTTTGGTGGGGTAGGGCAAGGCGCTCAAACAGACGCTCTGCGCAAAGGAGTTGATATTTTGGTGGCCACACCAGGTAGGCTTTTAGACCTGATTGATCAAGGCTTTGTGAACCTAAAATACATCGAGTACTTTGTGTTGGATGAAGCAGACCGGATGCTTGACATGGGTTTTATTCATGATATTCGGCGGGTCATTGCCCAATTGCCTACCAAACGACAGTCTTTGTTTTTCTCGGCTACCATGCCCAAAAGTATCGTTGAACTGTCGCGCAAAATTCTGAATAACCCCGAAAAAGTGGAAGTGAGCCCGGTTTCATCGACAGCAGAAACCATTCAACAATACTTGTATTACACCAATAAATCCACTAAAAAGGATTTGATCCTGCATATTCTGGAGAATGAGAAAATCGATCCCGTGTTGTTGTTTGCCAAAACGAAGCATGGTGCGGATAAAATTGTCCGGGGCCTGAAAAAGAAAAATATCAAGTCTGCAGCCATCCACGGCGATAAAGCACAAAACCAACGGCAAAAAGCATTGGGACAATTTAAAAACCGGGATATCCGGGTGTTGGTCGCTACGGATATTGCCGCCCGTGGAATCGATATCGACAAATTGAAATATGTCATCAACTATGATATTCCCAATGTCGCTGAAACTTATGTACACCGGATAGGCCGTTCAGGCAGAGCTGGGGAAGATGGTGTTGCTATTTCAATTTGTGAACCGGAAGAAAATGCCTACGTCAGGGATATTGAAAAATTAATCAATCAAAAGATAGAATTGATTAAAGATCATCCCTTTCCACAGACTGATAAGCCAATGACGAACAGGGAGAAGCAGGAGTTTGAAAAAGAAAAACAACGCCGAAAGCAAGAATTTTTTGCAGCGAGAAAGAAAAAGCAAAACCGCCCTCATTCTTCTAAGAGCAGGAGGAGCCGATAGTATTTTAATCGTATAGCTTAAAAAAATTGAACAATATTAAAAAAGCAGGAGTACAAAGTGTGCTCCTGCTTTTTGTATAGTCATTTTTGATTCACCGTTCGGTTTTCGTAGAGAGGTTGATGCGGACGAATTGGCGGGTTGGTTTTCAACAATTCCATCACTTTTTTGATGCCTGCTTCAAGTTGTGGGTCTGTACCATTGGACAAACTTGTTGGATCGTTCACCACTTTAAAGTCAGGATCAACACCATGTCCTTCGGGGAACCATTTGCCCTCGGGGCTGAAGAAACGGATGGAAGGAAGCGTTATCATCCCATTGTCAATTAAATTTGGTGCACCTGTATAGCCGATTAAACCACCCCAAGTCCGGGTGCCAATTATTGGACCTGCTCCTGTTTCCCGGAAGAACAAAGGGAAGGCATCACCACCGGACCCGCTCCAACCGTTGATCAGCATGACTTTGGGGCCGGAATTGGCAATGGCAGGAGATTGGCGGGCCTGCCAGTCGCGAACAGCCAAAAACGTCAATGGTTTCCGGTTCAATATTTCCATGAACCGGTCTGGGATTTGGCCACCGCTGTTAAAACGTTCGTCGACAATCAGCCCATCTTTATTGTGTTGCGCCGAAAACTGTTTCACAAGTTCCGTTTGTCCTTCGATGCCTGTATCCTGAATGTACAAATAACCGATTTTTCCGTTGGTTTCTTTGTCAACCGTTTCCCGGTTGGCTTCAATCCATGCAAGGTTCCGCAGTCGTGTTTCATCTGCCATTGTTTTGACAACAATGGTCCATGCGCCATTCATGCCTGGCTTGTTATTAACAGTCAGCTCAACAGTTTTTCTGCTTAAATTCTCAAAAGCAGCCCAGGGATCTTTGCTTGTGTCAATGGGGTTGCCGTTAACAGCCAGCACATAATCGCCTTCTTTTATTTTTACACCCGGCTCTGCCAGTGGCGATTTCACCTCGTCGTCCCACGGTGCACCCTGAATAATCTTTTTGATTTGGTAGGCGCCATTGTTCAGCGCCCAATTTACACCCAGGTAGCCAACGCCAATTCGCAATGCTTTTTGCTCGTCGCCACCACCTTTGTAAGTGTGTGAGGAGTTTAGCTCGGCAATTAATTCGCCGATGACGTAATTCACATCCCAACGAGTGATACAATCATCAATGAGCTTGCCGTAACGCTCACGCATGGCCTGCCAATCCACGCCGTGCATGTTCGGATCGTAAAAGAAGTCCCGTTCGAAACGCCATGCGTCATTGAAAATTTGATGCCACTCTTTGCGCGGATTGATCATCATTGACAACTGATCGGTTGGCATTTTCTTTTCCAGCTTTTGATTTGGTGCAATGTCGGTGATGAAATAGGAGTGGTTCTTCTGAGCAATCATGATTTTTTTGTGATTGGCTGTTACCTGGAAGCGACTAATGTTATCAGCAATTGTCTTTTCTTCCCGATTTTTAAGATCATAGTACACAGCCGATTTTTTCTTGTCAGCACTACCTGTATTTGGCAATCTAAGGAAGATGACTTTCCCGGGAGCCGCTTCCAGGTTCGCAATGTTACCGTTTTTAGGTGGAAGGATGACCAGCCGATTTTCAAAACCATCGAAATTAATTTTTATTGCTTGCTCTTTGGCGCCGTCTTTTTCTTTTTTATCGTCTTTACCTTCCTTCGTCTTTTTAGCAGGCACTTCTTTGCTAATGGCAACCGTGTCATTCCTTGCTGCAAGTGGCGATGGAATGTTATTGGTCAGTGAAATAGCGGCAACATTTGTCGCGTTTGCATACAGGAATGAATTGTCAACATCACCGTACATCGGCTTAAATGTTCGGTTGGTTAGCAGGTACAAGTATTTGCCATCCGGATCGAAAACCGGCGATTGATCATCGTAATAACCGGAAGTTACCTGATGCGTTTTCTGGTTTTCGACATCGTAAATGTAAATGGCTGACTTTAAGTTGTCCGTTTTCTTTGAATATGTTAGCCATTTGCTGTCAGAAGACCAACTGATTTTAAAATTGCTCAAAGCTCCGTCTGGCATAAAATGCTCCGAACGATCAATTTCTGTTGTCTTTTCCGATTGAAGATCATATAAATGTATGGCTCCCGCTTTATCAATGAAAGCCATCTTCTTACTGTCGGGCGACCAATAAATGTTGTAACGATACCCCGGACCGTAGGAAGTCAGCTTTTCTTCCAATCCATTGTTGGACAAATCTTTCAAGGTTAATTCATATTCCCCTGACCGATCGCTCCAGTAGGCAATATATCGTCCGTCAGGTGACCAAGAGGGAAACCGTTCCGCAAAGCCGGAAGTATGCGTTAAATCAATGACTGCGCCATGTTCGGCCGGAACCGAGAATACTTCGCCACGTGCCTGAAACAGCGCTCGTTTTCCGTCTGGTGACGGCCAGTAATTATGAATGTATTTTTGAACTTTTTCCAGTTTTGGAACCAGGGTAGATTCGTCAGTGATCACATTTATTTTTACTTCCTGGTACTTCTCAGTTGCCAAATCCAGCAAATAAAGTTTTCCTCCGGCTTCAAAAATGAGATCTTTTGGGCCGATGGCCGGAAAGTGAATGTCAAAATTTTTGAAGTAGGTAATTTGTTTGTTTTCCTTGGTATCCAAATTATACGACCAAATATTGGCCCTTTCTTCCGGGCCGTTGTCCGACATGTAGTAGATGGTTCGACCATGCCACATCGGCATTTCGTCATTCGCAATGCTGTTGGTTATATTTTCAGATTCGTTGGTTTCAAGGTTGAACAACCAAATATCGGTTGCCATGCCACCACGATACCTTTTCCAGGTTCTGAACACCCGTGTACGCGGTGTATAGGCAATCATTGTTCCATCGGGCGAGATTGACCCAAATTCACCATAAGGAAGGGGCAATTTGCTGGGCATGCCTCCTTCAGCTGGTTCAGCATAAAACTGGTGAAACCGTTGTCGGCCGCTTTCCATCGAAGAAGCGTAAAGTAGTTGTTTACCGTCCGGGTACCAGTCACTTAATAGGTCTGCCATTCCATGATGAGTAAGCCTGAAAGGCATCCCTCCTTTGGAAGACATGACGTAAATATCGGTGTTGCCATTGTAGTTTCCGCTAAAGGCAATTTGAGAACCATCAGGTGAAAACCTTGGCAGAATCTCCTGCCCTTTGGCATTGGTTAGTTTGCTCGCAGTTCCTCCTGTTATCGGTGCAATCCATAGATCTCCTCCGTAATAAAAGACGATTTGTGTTGCGGAGACATCCGGGAATTGAAACATCCTCGCGTTGATTTGTGCGTTGGTGTTTTGCCATAACATTGAAGCAAATACGAATAGAACTGTGAATAAAATGTTTTTCATGACAAATTTTTTTGTTGATGATAAATTGATGAATCTGTTTCGTTTTCTGTTGGGATTTTCATGTTTGTTCCAGTTTAGGAGAAAACAACTTTTTAACTAAACCCATATTGTCAAACAATAGGTATTGATTCCGTTGAGCCAATTACAAATTCGGCATTCTTTTTTTAATTAAAACAGCGTTTTTATCACCTGTTGAAATGCAGTTTTTAGAAGTGACTGCAATAATAGCTGGGTAAGAATCTGTTGAACGTGAATTGGCACAGTATATTATAAAAACAATCGGCGATTACTTTTATAGTTAAAAAGACTCAAGCATGATTTTTGTCAGTTTGATAGCCAATAAGCCAGAAATACGATGAAGACATTGTTTTTTTAGAGCATATTTTGTTCATTGAAATTAATATAATTAGTAACTTTAAGCCGATAACCTTCAAAAATAAATCTCTAGCGTATGAATCAAACCGCCCCATTAGCCATTTTAGTTCCCCAAGTTTGTCGATGCAGGATAATATCTTCTCCATAGATTTTTAAAGCATTTTTCATCCCATTCAACTTGATAAAAATTCAAAACAAAGCTCATAAAAAACCTCAAATTAATCGTTATGAATGTTAGGATTCTTGCCATAATTGGCCTGTTTGTTATACTCGGAAACGCAGGTAACGCATTTGCCGATACCAACTTGAAATTCGGAAAAATTGATAAGAAAAATCTTGAAAAAACAGTTTGCCCGATTGACTCCAACGCTCATGCCTACTTTATTTTTGATGATGGAAAATCCACCTTTGAATACGCCAACACAACCATTGATACCCGAACTTCAAATGGAAACAAAGGTTTTCAATTGCACTTCAACCGGCATTTTCGGATAAAGATACTGGATAACCAAGGGTATGATTTTGCGAATATTGAAATTCCAGTGTATCATAACAATAATAGCACAGAACAAATCACGAAACTGAAAGCTGTGAGCTATAACTTGGTCGATGGCAAGATTGAAAAAACAAAGATTGACCGGGGTGACATTCGCATGGAAAAATCCAGCCAATATTGGGATACCGAGAAGTTTGCCCTGCCTAATATTAAAGATGGGACAATTATTGAAGTTGAATATACAGTTGTGTCAGATTTCTTTTTCAACCTGCAACCATGGTATTTTCAACGTTCCATCCCTACGATGGAAAGTTATTATCGTGTAGAAATCCCGGAATATTTCAACTACAACATTTCTGAATTAGGTTACTTCCATATCAAAAAGCAGGAAGAAATCCGAAGACGTGAACTTAAACTTACCATCGTAGAACAGGCTGATCGACTGGTGGGAAGCGGTTCGCAAAAATACACGCATACAGTTGATTTTATGGACAATATCTACGCGTTTTCAGGTGAAAAAATTCCGGCTTTCCCCAAAGAGAAATTCTTAAAAACCGAACGTAACTATTTGACCCGGATCGAGTTTGAATTACGATACACCAATTTTGAAGGCCAGTCAATTCATTATTACACGACAAGCTGGGACGAAATAGACGATGATTTGAATAACAGTTACAATTTTGGTCGGGAGTTATCGCACACCAATCATTTAAAAGATGGTGTGGCGTCGTTAAGAAGTATGCACTTAGAGCATTTAAACTTGATTAATACTGCATTTGAAGAATTTAAAAAGCATATGAAATGGAACGGGGTAAACAGTAAGTATGTTACCAGTTCATTGTCTCATGCGTTTAAAAGCGGCTCAGGAAACTGTGCTGATATTAATTTGAACCTGGTGGGTTTAATGCGCGATCTGGGTTTCAAAAGCTATCCGGTTATTTTGAGCACCCGCAAACATGGAATAATCTACCCAACCCACCCATCAATCAGCAGCTTTAATTATGTCGTCGCCATGGTTCAGGATAGTGATGCTGTTTATTTGCTGGATGCGACTGATCCGTATTCGGAGCCCAACCTGTTGCCCGTACGTTGCCTGAATGATCGGGGACGAATTATTGGTGATGTTCCTCAGAAGTGGATCAATCTGATGGATTACAAAAACTACCTGATGAGCGGCACATATCAAATTTCGTTCGATGACCAAATGAACATTCACAGTGCGACAAACATGCGTTTCAAAGATTATGCGGCTTATCAAAACCGACGTGAAATAAAGGAAACGAATGATCTGAATAAGTTCAAGGAGAAATTGGAGAAGCAAGCCGGAAATAGTGACATTGAGAATTTGAAAGTCGCCGGGTTGGATTCCGTCGAAGAGAACCTCTACCTTCAATATGATTTAAACAAGGAAAATTCAACTGAAGAAGGTAGCGGTATGGTGTATTTTTCGCCGGTCATCGATCCCTTCTTTGGTGATAATCCATTTAAGTTGGAGAAACGGGAATTTCCTGTTGAGTTCAATTATCCGTATCAAATTCAGCAAGTGTATACCATTACTATTCCTGAGAATTACCAGGTTGAAGAAGTTCCAAAGCCACTCATTGTCCGCTTGAATGGCAATAGCGGTAAATTCATGTACCAGGCTCAGCAGCTGGGGAATAAGTTGAATGTGACTGTTTTGATGAATTTGTCCAAAAGTATGTTTCTACCTGCTGAATACGAGAACCTCAAGAAGTTTTTCCAGATGGTAATTGACAAGCAACATGAATATGTGGTTTTAAAATCGATTTAATGAAACGACTGGTTCCTGTACTTTTTTTGTTGTTAGCGGCACTTTCAAGTGCGTTTGGCGAAAGTAAATGGAAGGCTTCCGAAATCGCTGATTCATTGAAGAAACATGCGAATGCGGTTGTCCGGATGTATCAAACAACTTACGATCGCAAGGATATTGAAGATTACTCGAAATCGGTTCATTTGGTAGTCACCGTTCTCAATAAAAAGGGTGACGATGCCTCTGAATTGGTCATTCCGTATGACAAAAATTCATCGGTGAAGGATTTGGATATTTTTCTTTATGACGGCTCCGGGGGATTAATCAAGAAATCCCGGAAGAAAGATATCCGTGACTATGCCTACAACAACAGTTATACTTTGTTCAGCGATAACCGGGTAAAATACTGCCATCCATCGAGCACCCAATATCCGTATACAGTTGAATGTTTTTACACGGTTGATCATAAGGGAGTTGTTGGCTTTGCGCCATGGTTCCCAAATTTGAGTTTTGGTATGTCGGTTGAGCAGGCTGAATTAACGTTTTCAACACCGGATAATTTATCCGTAAAATATAAACCTTTGAATCACGATTTTGAGTTGGATAGTTCTCTGATCCGAGGTATTCGTCAGTATCATTGGCAAATCAGTAATCTCAAGGCTGTTCGTCACGAAGTTCAGTGCCCGGAAATCTACGATTTGTTGCCTTGCATATTGTTGTCGCCTGAAGATATTTCGTATGAGGGAACAACCGGGAATTTTACCAGTTGGGAAAAGTATGGAAATTGGGTGTATAGTTTGATCAATGGACGGGATATGGTTTCGGCGGAAACACAGGCGAAAATGAAGCAATTGACGGACTCCATTTCGGATCAGCGAGGAAAAGTGAAAGCCATTTACAAATACATGCAGAGCAAAACCCGGTATGTTAATGTAGCACTTGGGATTGGCGGTTTTCAGCCTATTATGGCCGTCGATGTTGATGATAAAGGCTATGGCGATTGCAAAGCCTTGAGTAACTATACAAAAGCCCTTTTGGAAAGTGTTGGGATTGACGCCTTTTACACGGAAATAGGAAATGGTTCGCGCCAGAAGATTCGCTATCCCGGATTTCCAAGTGCGAACCAGACCAATCATGTGATTTTGTGCGTTCCACTTAAGAACGATTCTGTTTGGTTGGAATGCACCAGTCAAAACATGCCCTTTGGATACATCGGAACCGGAAACGCAGATCGCTATGCCCTGCTGATTACACCTGATGGTGGACAACTGGCTCACACGCCGGTATACGGGCGAAAAGACAATCTTCGTCAGTTAAAAGCCAAGGTTAACCTGGATGCAGATGGCCATGCGGATTTGCAATTGAATGCCCGGTTTGAAGACCACTTTTATGAGGCTATTTTTTATTTGATGGTCAAGTCTGCCAAAGAACAGAAAGATTACTTGTTAAAGCACATTAAAGCGAATAGTTTAGTTATCAACAATTTTAAAATCGAAGATTGCTCCAATAAGAATGCAGAGGCCAATTTACATTTGGATGGACATGTTGGTCGATATGCGATTAAAACAGGGCAGCGGATGTTTGTTATGCCTAACTTTCTATTTGGAAACGATTACTTGAAATCCATTCCTGATAATCGCGAACAAAGTCTTTATCAACCTTTTGGATATCAGTATAATGATTCAGTGACAATCAACTTCCCCTCGGGGTATCAGTTGGATTATTTGCCGAAGCAAGTTGAAATGGACTCAAGTTTTGGCCGCTACACGATTAATTATGAAGAACTACCGAATCACGCCATTCGGGTTACTCGTTTGGTGCAAATTAACAAAGGCACCTATGGCAAGTCCCTTTTTGAATCGGTCAATTCGTTTCTGAAAAAGGTCAGGAATGCTGACAATAATAAAATTGTATTGAAGAAACTGGAAGGTTAATGACCTGACTGGCTGTTAAAGTTCCGTTATTTTGAAATAATGTTACGTATTCATTCGTATTTTGAATCCCTGTTCTTAATTGGAATCGGGTCAATTTTTCAAATCAATTTTTACTTATTAATTGAATAAAAAGCTATTTTTACACCCACAAATGCCTCTTTAGCTCAGTGGTAGAGCAGCTCACTCGTAATGAGCAGGTCGAGGGTTCAAATCCCTTGAGAGGCTCGAAGGAAGAAAATTCCAAATTTTGAAATCTGAATTTTGGAATTTGATGTTTTGCGGGAGTAGCTCAGGGGTAGAGCATCAGCTTCCCAAGCTGAGGGTCGCGGGTCCGAATCCCGTTTCCCGCTCACTGAAAATAAAGGAGTTGGACGAAAGTCTGGCTCCTTTGTAGCTTGACTCTTTTTTGACATGTCATTTTCTTTTAATTTCAATGATGTGACGCTCGCTTCAAATATTCACGATATACAGACTATTGTTCGAATAAATATTCTTTAATAATAGAATTTGTTAAGCATTCTATTTTTTATCAGCTTGCTATTTCTTAACTTATCAAAATAAACTGCAAGCTAGTCGTGTGAAGAAATCACCAAGGAATGAACGGATTTTATATGTTGCTGTTAGTATTTTGTTGTTTTCGATCATACTAATGATCATCACAATTCCAGTTGTATTTATAGATACATCGCCTCACGCAACTCCGAGAACTGCTACAACTGCAATATTTGTCGCCATTGTAATTCATTTGATCATTTTATTTGGGTACATCAAAGTTATTCGCGAGAATCGACACAATCTTAAAAGCAAAAATGGAGAATACATCGGTATTGGAGTGCTTTTGATTCTTTTCGGTTTGATCTACATGGATGGTGCTTTTGCATTCTCGGCGCATGAAACAACTCTTTGGGTATCCATATTGATGTTTACAAGTACGTTGTGTGATTTTACAGCTGCTGTAATGACCATCATTGTATTCTTTTTAAAGCCACAGAAGACAGATAAAAAAACTCACCAATTCGATTAATGATAGGCTAAAGAATTTTGGAGGTCAAGTTTGGGGTGTTGGTTTCAGTGTGTTAAAAATAAGAGTGTAATGTCAATTTCTCCCTTATTTTGTTTTGAGTTCATCGGTCATTAAAAGCATCCAGCTAAGAACCGTCTTCAAAAATTTTCGTAAAAATAAAGTGTTCGCATTGTGCTCATATAACTGATTCCCCAAATCGAAAACTGAAGTGAACAAAACAAAACAGCCATCATGAAAACAACCACAAAATCAACAATTAAGAATGACTTTGGAAGGCGACAACTGAACAAATCCATGAGGAAATGGGAACGGAATTTCCGAAGATCCCGGAAGATTGATGCACAGGCTTTGCATCGTAGCTTGCCTTTAAAAATTTTATCACCAAACAGAAGGCGTGTTTTGAAAGAAATGAAGGCTGACGCCTGAATGGCATTCAGTCTTAGGTTAAGGGACATGAAGAGTGTCTGAATAGTTAGTTTGCCGGAAAATGGTTGAGGGCCTCCAATTGGGGGCCCTCAATTCATTCTCGCCATTTGTTAATTAAAGGTGTAAAGTACTCAAATTGACCCCCGGCGTTTCAGTATGGGCTTATTTTTTGTAATTTCGCCCCGATCAAAAACAGGAAATTCAATGGTCAAAATAGAAACTGCAAGGGTCCGTGCTGCTATGGACGAGAAGCTATAAAACGAACCTTTGAATGGCTGTGTTGATACGATCAGTTTCAATCAATAGAACCACTTTCAACTATTTTTCAAGGCTACCAGGCTGCGAACAAAGTATATTCATCAAATGCAAAAAGGACGAGAGATTATTTTATTGAACATATCCGGGGCCGATAAAGCCGGACTTACAGCGTCGTTAACAGAAATATTGGCGCAATACGAAGTGAATATTCTGGATATTGGACAGGCTGTTATTCATGAGAATCTGGGACTGGGCATCCTGTTTGAGTTGTCTGCCAAGGCTGATTCTTCGCCAATCTTAAAGGATTTGTTGTTTAAAGCACATGAGCTGGGATTGAAAGTGAAGTTTACGCCTATCTCTGAAGAACGGTACGAAGAGTGGGTGACTCACCAGGGGAAAGAACGTTTCATAGTTACCCTGTTGGCTCGCAAACTGACTGCCCTGCATTTGTCGAAAGTGACGAATGCTGTTTCAAAACAGGGGCTAAACATCGATATTATTTCCCGCCTTTCCGGGCGTATCCCGCTCAATGGGGAAAGTGACCATACGAAAAGTGTCGTCGAATTTTCAGTGCGTGGAATACCTCATGATACTGAATTGTTGAAGCGCGAGTTTATTGATATCAGTACTGAAACAGGCGTTGATATCGCATTCCAGGTGGATAATATGTATCGCCGAAACCGTCGATTGGTTTGTTTTGATATGGATTCAACCATCATTCAGGCTGAGGTGATTGACGAGTTGGCACGAAGAGCCGGTGTTTATGATGAGGTGAGTGCTATTACGGAGGCAGCCATGCGTGGAGAAATTGATTTTAACGAAAGTTTTGAGAAACGGATCAGCTTGCTGAAAGGACTGGATGTATCGGTAATGAATGAG
>DATFMO010000425.1:0-2918 GCA_035266925.1 Sunxiuqinia sp.
CAAACATCCTATTTTCAGCGAAAAACGGCATACGTTCAGGAAGTAACTGATGCAGAGGGTTGGGAAGTACTTGTTTTTCATATCCCGGATGAATTTCTGATCCAGTTTGCCAACGAATTCATGGATCATTTTCCGACCGGAAATTTACCGGAGCTGACAACCGATATGTTTATTAAAGTCGATCTGAATGAGGTGATCAGGACTTATTTTTACAGCATGATTCCCTACTTCACGCAAGAAACACCACCGTCGGAACAATTACTCGAACTCAAATTCAAGGAACTACTTCTGGACATTTTATCCATTCCCTCCAACAAACAACTGCTCGCGTACATCCTGCATTTAAGTGACGATATCAAAACCCCGATTTGGCAGGTTATGGAAAAAAATTACACCTATAATTTAAGTCTGAAAGAATTTGCACGAATCTCAAGTCGCAGCCTGGCTGCTTTTAAACGTGAGTTTTTCGATTATTACCAAACAACACCAGGCAAATGGTTGACCGATAAACGGCTCAAACATGCCAGCATATTATTGAAAACAACCAAACAAAGTATTTCTGAAATTGCCTTTAATTCCGGCTTCGAGAATAACTCACATTTTAGCCGGACTTTTAAGCAAAAATTTGGTCAATCACCACTTCAGTACCGTAAAAACCAGGTCACCACGGTATGATGATTCAAAAAAAAGACTGTTTTATCTTTTAAGTACAAAAACTGAGCTTTTCAGAAAAGTCGAATCAAACGGTTCCTCCTAACTTTGTCATACACTAAAATCTAAAACGATTCGTAAAACGTTGATTCACCATTTAAAAAAAGGAGGTTTATTATGTATTTATTCGTTCAACAAATAAAGAAACTAGCCACCGTATGCATGACCGTACTTGTTCTCACCTTGCCGACCATTGCTCAGGAAAACTCAACAGATGGCTGGGAAAAGGCCCAGCAAGAAATGAAAGCAATGATGGGAAGTGTTCCTGTCATGTTTAAAAAACTACCTGCGAATGTAAGAGTCAGCGCCTGGGAGTTGTTTAAATCAATCAACAATCCGCATACAGCTATCCCATCAAAATACGGCGAATTAATTGGACTTGCTGTTGCAGCTCAAATTCCTTGTGAATACTGTGTCATTGCACATACCAAGCTAGCCAGGTTGTTTGGTGCAACTGACCAAGAAATTAAAGAAGCCATCGCCAAAGGAGCAGAGACTCGTTTGTGGAGTACCATCCTCAACGGGAATTTGACTGAAGCCGATAAAGCATCATTCAAAGCTGACTGGGACAAGCAGATTGAATATATGAAAGCCCACCAGAAATAATAAAAAGCAAATCCAAAGAAGATGGAAAAAGCGTATAAAAACACGGGCTATTTTATGTTGCTGTTGGTTCTTTTGGTAGCCATTGGTTTTTACCAATCCTATTTCAGTCAGTTCCCTGATTTTAAAGAAAATACCACCGCATTAAGTCACAGCAGGGTGGCCATGTTCGATCATTTCCATGCTGCTTTGGCTTCAATTTGGATCTTGTTTCTGATTGGTCAGCCCCTGTTAATCCGTTACCGGAGATTCAAAATTCATCGATTGACCGGGAAGATTTCATACCTGGTATTTCCCTTGCTAATACTCTCTTTTATCGTGCTAATTGTAAGAATATTACATGCCGAACACCCCATTCTTGCTTACATGCCATTATCAGATGGTATATTGCTAATCCTTTTCTATTCCCTGGCAATTTATAACCGGAAAAATACGCCCAAACACATGCGATACATGATTGGAACAGCCACTGTTTTCTTTGGGCCGACATTTGGAAGGATTGGCAACCATATTCTTGGACTCCAGCCACATGTCACACAAAACCTTCACTATGCCATTATTTATGCCATTCTCATTGGATTAATCCTGATTGACAAAAAGCATGGCAAGAATTTCAAACCATACATTATCATTGGGTTTGCATGGATTATCAATCAATTTTTATTTAATGTATTGTTATAGTTTGGATGGTGAAAATAATTGAAGACAAATCCGACCAACTCCATCAAGCAGCATCAGTGTAAAATACTCCCAGGCTTTGACAACAACGATCTGAACCACCCACATTGAATAACTTGGGTGAATATCCGAGGGGAAGATTATTCTTTATGAAGCTTTTCTAGCTTCTTTTGGATGAGTTGCTTGTCGGCTGAAGATTTTACCAGCTGAATTGCCATTTGAAAATGTTTTAGGGCTTTGTGCTTATCTATTCCGGTATAAAGTTCGCCGAGTAGTGTGAAATAAAACTGGTTGTCTTCCAGCTTGAGCTTTTCCGCCTCCTCAATTGCCCGGCGCTTTCCATGTACTTTCGACAACACGTAGGTTCGGTTGAGTGCTGCCACTGGGGAATAATTGATTTGCAGCAGCTGATTGTACAGCAACAGGATGTTTCCCCACTTTTCCTTGGTGTCTTCTTTCTGAGTGTTCCACCACGCAATCGCAGCCTCCAAATGATAACCAGAAAGTTTGTTGCCTTGCGCGGCCTGGTTCAGAAAATAGGTTCCTTTACTGATCAATTCGACGTCCCAAAGCTCGGGATCCTGATCGTCGTACAGGATGAGCTCGCCGCCCGAACCAAAACGTGCGTCAAATCGGGATGCCTGTAAACACATTAAAGCGAGCAAGGCGTTCGTGGCCGGCTTGTTCGTTTGCTCATTTTCCACCAACAAATAGCAGAGTCGAATGGCTTCAAAGCAAAGATCTTTTCGCACCGGATGATTCTGGCTGATGGAATAGTAACCTTCATTGAACAGCAGGTAAATGGTCCTCAACACATTCTCCAGCCGGGTTTCAATTTCATCAAGATCCGGTAATTTTATTTCAATTTGTTCTTCGCGCAACTTCTCTTTGGCACGGTATAGACGCTTGTTGACCGTTTCCTTAGA
>DATFMO010000426.1:0-8129 GCA_035266925.1 Sunxiuqinia sp.
TTTCAAGCAGAAACAGAAGGGCTGAAAAACCTGTTGAAAGCAGCAGAAGGAACACCACTGAAACACATCATCAAAATTTCAGCAATTGGGGCGATTCATCCTGAATTCAACCTGAATGGTGATCAGTTGGCGGGCAATAAAGTTCGCTGGGAGAGTCATAAAATCCTCAAAGAATCGGGGATTAATTACACGATTCTACACCCCACCTGGTTTTTGAACGCCCTGCCTTGGTTTGTCAAAAATGATGCTTTTTTCGTCTATGGGGACGACCAATATCCGCTGTACTGGACAAACACCACGGATTTTGCGGATCACATCGTTCAGGCCATTGACGATGCCGAAACCTACCAAAAGGAATTTACCGTGCAAGGCAAAGAACCACTGACATTTGAACAGGCAGGAGACATTTATCGCCAGGTAATGAATCCGGAATTAAAAATAAAACACGTTCCTGTTGATGGTGAAGATGGAAAATTCGCTGTATTGATGGGCTATTACAAAAATTTCAAGGAAGAATTTGTCGCTCAGGATACTTGGGAAATTTTAGGTGAACCCACCACTTCTGCAAAACAATTTATTGCTTCAGTATTGAAATAATTGGAGGCTAACAACACCGAGGAAAGGAGTTTACATAAATGTGAGCTCCTTTTTCATTTTATATAATTCACGAAATCTAAAAGCAACCTTTGTGGCATATTGTTTGTCTGAATAGATAGAAACAAGAAACAAGCCATGAAACGAACTTTAAAATCTTATTCGGTGATTAAACAAAAAAGATAATCGAAAGCGATTTTGTAAAGTGAGTTCCATACGTACCACTTAAAACATGAACGTATGAAAACACCTTTTTTAGTCTTTGGGTTAGTAATGATCTGCCTAACAACCGCGGCAGGCAACAGAGACTCTCAGGTTTGGGGTAAAGTTGTCGACAAGCAAACCAATCGACCTATTTACGGGGTCAATATTAGCTTGCAAAACGTTTCCAACGGATTGGGCACCATTACCAATGCAAAAGGCGAATTTCGCCTGTGGAACATTCCCGGAGACAGCGCTCAAATTTTGATTTCCTATGAAGGTTACCAAAGCCTGCAATGGAACATTGAGTCGCTGCACAAAATGAAGCACAACAAAAATAGCATGACCGTGATTTATTTGAATGAACGATCAGCCGTTGAAAATACACCCGGAAAACGCAAACTGATGGTTTATTCGGATCCGAAGAACCAAGCAGCCACAACACCATAAAAAACGGCTCCATCAAATGAAGCCGTTTTCAGAATCTATTTTAAATCCTTATTCTTAAAAATGATGACGAATACTTTCTTGCAGGAATGGGTGATTACTGGGAACCAAGTTAGCCTTTGCCAGGTATGTAACAACCACAAAACTAAATAAGCCGATAAAACCCAAATACATTCCAATTTCCATCAGGCCAAATTTAGCAGCTCCAACAGTAGCCGGCCAAATTTCGAAATACAACTCGGTGTATTGTCCAACAATCAACAACAAGATTACGGGAACCATCGCCAGTCTGCTTCGTGAAGTTTTTCTCGGCATCAGAAAAACAAATGGAATACCCCAATTTAACAAAATATTGGCGAAAAATAATACTTCGTAAACACCATGCATGCGCTTGACGTAAAAAATAGTTTCTTCCGGAATGTTACCATACCATATCAACATGAACTGGACAAAATTGAGGTAGCCCCAAATTATTCCCAGCATAAACATGTAGCGGGTGAAATCGTGCAAATGCGATCGGTTTAAGGCTTGAAAATAGCCCATTTTATGGAGAATGATCACGATCAGCGTAATCACTGCAGAACCATGTAAAAAGGCAGCAATAAATGCTTTAGCAGCAAACACAGTACTAAACCAATGCACTTCGAGCGATAAAACCATATCGACTGCAAAAAAGATGAACGTGATGGCCAATACAAAAATCGTTACCCTTGCCAAAAACTCCTGGCGTGTGAAATAATTCATGCCACCTTCCAAATCTTCACGCAGCGATACCCGGCGCATCATTTTGGTCATCAAAATCCAAAGCGCGAAAAACGCGATGATACGCACATAGAAAAAAGTGACGTTCAAGTAGGGTGACTTATGCTGAATCAGTTCATCGGAAGAGGCAACCTCGTGATGGCTCCACTCATATAGGTGATGAACGCCGAAAAATAAGATAATGAAAAGCACCGCAGCAAAAGGAATATACGCAGCCATCGCTTCCGGAATACGTTTAAAAATGGCTGACCACCCTGATTGTGTAATGTATTGAATACAAATGAAAAAGGTGGCTCCAATGGCCAGCGATAAAAAATAAAAATTATTCAACAGGTAATTTGCCCAAGCCCTGGTCGGATCAGTAATCAAGCCGACGACAAAAGTGATCACCCCAACAGCAATTAAAGCGATGGTTAATAATCTAAATTTCTGAGGTATAACAAATTTTTCTTCCATAACCAGTTTTGTTAGGCTTAGTTTTTATGCAATACGTTTTTTATATACAAGACGATCTTCCAGCGGTCATCAGGATTAATCATTGATCCATGAGCTCCCATCACACCCCAACCAACAGTAATTACATGGTAGATTTCTCCATCCGGGCTATTCCTGATTTTATCAGAAAGTAAATTGGCGGGAGGATACGGATACTTTTTACTGGTGAACAAATTGCCTTGCCCGTCCCCTTTCGGACCATGACAGTTGATGCAATAAGTATCAAACATCGCTTGTCCTCGTGCAATATTAACAGATGTTGCTGTCAGTGGATTGGTCAGTGTTTCGCCTGCAATTTTACGATCAGCATCACTTTTGGTGTATGGGTATGGAATCATGTTCCGGGGCACGGTTCCCTCAACGGTTCCCTGCATGGTTTTGCCATCCTTAAAATTCGGGTTTGGGGTATAACTTTCGTAGGCTTCAGACTGGACCATATCATCGAAATATTCGTATCCCGGATTATTTCGGCCATGATCACAAGCAGACAAAGCGACCCCCACAGCGATTGCAATTAGTATTTTAGTTCCTTTTTTCAGGTTCATTATAGGCTGTTTTAAACAGATTCAACATAAACTTCCGAAGCACCATGCTCTTTCAGTAGCGACTCTACTTCACTATGATCGAACGCCCCATCCGATGAATTAACCACCAAGACAAATTTGTCATCGGTAGCCCGCGGATCCACAATTTTAATTTGCTTTCCCGGAAAGATCTTGGCTCGAATTGAAAATGTCAACAACGTGGTTATGGTGACAATCAAAATGGTTGCGACTATTGTAATGACTATAAACGATGGGAATGCATTGAACGGCTTTCCCCCGAAATGCAATGGCCAGCTAATGACCGAAGCGAAATACAGGAACCCAAGAACGGCTAATGCACCAAACAATCCATAAAAGAATGCTGCATGGGTGATGCGTGTTTTCTTTCCCATTCCTTCCAAAATATGGTGAACAGGATACGGTGTGTAAACTTCATCAATTCTTACACCTTTGGCTTTAACTTTTTCGAAAGCTTCCACCAAGTCAAATTCGTTATCAAATACCCCAACCATAGCTTACAGGTTTAGTTCTTCTTGTTCTTTTACAGATTTATCGTACTTGGAAACACCTTTGATCTCGGAAACTGCCATCATGGGCACATACCGAAGGAAGAGCAGAATTCCCGTTGAGAAGATTCCCAGCGTTCCAATAAAAAAGCCAATTTCAATAATTGTAGGATGATAGGTTGCCCAATTGGCTGGCAGATAGTCTTTGGTCAAAGTACCGACAATAATGTTGAAGCGTTCCAGCCACATACCGATGTTGATGATGATAGAGATGGCAAAAACCACCCAAAGTCGTTTGCGAACTGCTTTGAACCAAAACAATTGTGGAACAACCGCATTAAAAAGGATCATTCCCCAATATTGCATGGCGTAGTCACCAGTTGCCTGGTTTTTAAAATGGGTAAACATTTCGTATTCATTTCCGGAATACCAGGCCACAAAAGCTTCAGTTAGATAAGAAGTTCCCATGATTAACGAGACAAATATTAAAATCCGGCAAATCGCATCCACGTGCGAATCGGTAATAAAATCTTCCATCTTGTACAATTTACGCATCAGTGTTACCAAGGTTAACACCATCGCAAAACCGGAGAAGATTGCTCCCACCACAAAGAAAGGAGGGAAAATCGTGGTGTGCCATCCGGGTTCAACACCCGCTGCAAAGTCAGTTGCCACGATCGAGTGCACAGAAACCACCAAAACCGCTGCAATACCTCCAAGCACAAAGCTCAATGCTTCAAAACGCAACCATTCTTTTGACGATCCGGTCCAACCGAAAGCGAAGAAGCCATAGACAGCTTTCTTTATTTTTGATTTTGTATTATCACGAATGGTTGCAAAATCGGGAACCATACCAAAGTACCAGAAACTTGCCGAAA
Source organism: Sunxiuqinia sp. (assembly GCA_035266925.1). Taxonomy (GTDB): domain Bacteria; phylum Bacteroidota; class Bacteroidia; order Bacteroidales; family Prolixibacteraceae; genus Sunxiuqinia. The sequence goes on from DATFMO010000426.1 coordinate 4,429, forward strand.
TCAGCAGGTAGGCTGAAATCGCCACGAAGTCCCAAAACAGGGGCGAGTTAAAGTTCACCCACAACGGACCACGGGTATTTGGATAAGGGAAAACGAAGAAAAACATCCAGGGACGCCCCATGTGCAACAACGGAAACAGACCGGCACAACCTACAGCAAATACCGTCATCGCCTCTGCAGCCCGGTTGATAGATGTACGCCACTTTTGCCGCAATACCAACAGGAAAATGGAGAATGCTGTACCAGCGTGTCCAATACCGATCCACCATACAAAGTTGATAATGGCCCATCCCCAGGCGGAGGTATTATTCACCCCCCAAGTACCAATACCGGTTGAAATGGTCACGTATTTACAGTAAAGTCCAAAGCTCAACATGCCCAAGCTGACCAGCAGAGCAATCGCCCACCATATCGGCATCTTTGCGTGTATCGGGGCAATAATCTCGTCGGATATTTGCTTCAGCGACTTATCCTTGGCGATAAGCCTTTCTCTGACATCGGAATTATACATAAATTCAAGTTTTTAGTTCTTCATTCAGGCTTTGTTCCTGACTTTGGTTAAGTATCCTACAGATGGTAACGTATGTAATTCTTCCAACAAGTGGTAATTACGCTTGTCTTTAAACAGTTTACTGATTTTGCTAGTCGGATTGTTTAGATCACCAAATACAATAGCGTTTCCCGGACAAGATTGCTGACAGGCTGTTTTAATCTCGCCATCATCAAGCATACGCCCCGCCAACTTGGCTTCCTGTTTTTTATCCTGAATCCGCTGCACACACATGGTGCATTTCTCAACAACCCCACGCGAACGAACAGTCACATCAGGGTTCAGCACCATGCGCCCCAAATCGTTGTTGGCGTTGTAGTCAAACTTGTCGTTATTCTGGTATCGGAACCAGTTGAATCGACGCACACGATACGGGCAGTTGTTGATACAGTATTTTGTTCCCACGCACCTGTTGTAAACCATCTGGTTCAATCCTTCTTCGCTATGGTTTGTCGCAGCAACCGGGCAAACATTCTCACAAGGCGCGTTATCGCAATGCTGACACATCACCGGTTGGTTCAACACTTCAGGATTGGCAGGATCTCCAGCATAATACCGATCAACACGAATCCAGTGCATGATCCGGCGATTGCGAACCTGTTCTTTTCCGATCACCTGAACATTATTTTCAGCCTGACAAGAAATGGCACAATTGCCACAACCAGTGCACGAATTCAAGTCAATAGCCATTCCCCAATGATGTGCAGGGAACTCCGGTTCGTTGTATAAAGTGACACTTTCTTCCTCATTCTTCTCATGAATCTCATTTCCTGCAGAAGGATTTTTTAGGTATTCATCCAAGTTAGTTTCGCGCACAATCGGACGTCCTTCCATGGAATGATGCGTTTGAGATAAAGCCAGTGGATATGTTTTTTCAGGAACCACTTCAACGTTTACATTTTCCAGGTAATACTTCCTGTTTCCGTTTTGATCGCCAACATAGACAAACATATTTTTACCAACGCCTTCGCCAACTTTCCCGGCAAAACTTCGTCCATAGCCGAGAGCCACGGCAATCGTTTCGGCAGCTTGCCCTGGTTGAATAAAAACAGGCATTTCCAAACCGTTGATGGTAATTACATCTTCATTCTTTAATCCGTTGGCTTCAGCATAAGCTACCGGTACCGATGCATAGTTGTCCCAACTGATTTTGGCAACCGGATCCGGCAATTCCTGCAACCATGGATTGTTAGCATATTTTCCATTCCCAAGCGCAATGGATTCATAAAGAACCACTTCAATTCCGGACTTTGTAGCGGTCAATTTTGAGCCAGCATCTGCCAAACCGTCTTCGGAATAGTTGACGTCAGCTTTCAAACCGGGTTCAAAAACTCCTTTTTGCAAAGCAGTATTCCAGAACAACCGAAAATCACCCAATTCACTTTGTTGCTTATATTGGTCGTCTTCCCAATGTTTCTTGATAAATTCACCGTAAGTTGTTGAAGCATCATCAGACCATCGAAGCAGATTTTCCTGACCGCTTCTGGAATCGAACAACTTAAAAATAGTAGGCTGAGCCAAACTGAAATGACCGGTTTTTGGCTCCAAATCATTCCAGGATTCCAGGTAGTTTGGTTCTGGTAAAATATAGTGACATTGATTTGTCGTCTCGTCCTTTCGTTCAGCAAATGAAACAGCCATTCCTAACTTCGACATCGCCTCTTCGATTTCCTTTCCCTGAGGATGATCATAAACTGGGTTCACTCCCCAGATCAACAATCCTTTTACACTTCCAGCTTTCAAGTTTGTAACAAACTCATCCATTTCGAAATCCAGTCCTTGCCGCGTCAATAGCGGTGAATCCCACAAAATGGTTTTACCGTAATTCCCCAGCATGTTATTGATCCCGTTGATCAGAAGCTGTGTTGCTTCATTATTACTGTTCGAAACGACGATTGAAGCACCCTCATTTTCCAATAACTCACCGACCAGAGCACTCACATCAACTTTTGATTCGACGCCATTGACATGTGGCCCACCTTTGGCTTTAGCAATGGCATTGTATAATGCCAGCACCACGCCATCCTCTTCTGATGGTTTGATTGGGAAGCGAACGTCAGCATTCGATCCCGTCAGTGACATGGCTGATTCAAACTGATAATGACGCAACATGTCGCGTTGGCCTTCATCCAATTTTCGAGCTGAAGTATACTGTTTCGTGTATTCCACAGGCGACAGCCAACTTCCTAAAAAGTCAGCGCCAATGCCAACGACGACCTTCGCTTTGTCGAAACGATAATCAGGAATGGCACGTTGTCCGAAACTTTTTTGATTGGCTTGCAACATTCCACTTGAAGAAATAGCATCGTATTGCACCCACTTTACGTTCGGATATTTTTCCTGGAATTGATTGATAATTACTTTGGTCGATGGAGAAATAATGGTTGAAGTCAACAAAACGACTTGATCATTATTAGCGGATAGATCGTCCAGTGCTTTTGAAATAGCCTGATCAGCATCATCCCAGCTTGTCTTTTCACCCTTGAGCAATGGCCCTTTGTAACGGGCACCATCATATAAATTCAGAACAGAAGCCTGCACCCTGGCACTGGTGCCGCGCTGCGAAATCGAACTGAGCTCGTTCCCTTCGATTTTAATAGGCCGGCCATCCCGAACTTTCACGACTACCGAGCAATAATCGCCGGCATCAAAATACGAGGATGCGTAGTAAGACGCTTTTCCGGGAATCAGTTCTTCAGGCTGCACCAGGTATGGAATTGCTTTTTCAACCGGGCGCTTACAACTAGCAACAATAGCTGTTGCCGCCAAGCTAAATCCCAGGGTCTTTAAAAAGTCACGGCGCGAATTCCCATCAGTTCCGTTCGCCTCTTTGAAAAGCAAGCTCTTTTGCTTCGCTTCTTCCCGGGCTTCCTCAATACGGAGTGCTTTCGGGTCCTCTAATTCTTCAAGACTTCTCCAATATGTCTTCATTCAGTATCGTTTTTCAGAATAGGTTTTGGTTAATAGTGACAACTCATGCATTCGTTTGCTCCAACATCAGCTGCCTTTACATTTTTCAGCTGTCCTTTGCTTATTTCATCATGCATTTTTTTGAAAGACTCATAGTAGCCATTCTCCGTGAATTTCACGTCCGTTTCCCGATGGCAGTTCACACACCAGCCCATCGAAAGATCTGTCTTTTGGGTCATCA
>DATFMO010000427.1:0-3181 GCA_035266925.1 Sunxiuqinia sp.
GATCATTTAATCACTGAATTGCTCGAGCCAGACGTAATTCTGCCTGCTGTTAGCCAAGGAGCCGTGGCCATCGAGCTTCGAGAAGACGACGAAGCGACACAACAATTGTTGGATGCTATCACAGACGATGAAACCTGGACAACAACCATGGCGGAAAGAGCGCTTCTGCGTCAACTGGAAGGTGGATGCCAGGTTCCGATTGGATGTATTTCAACGTTGAAGGGCGATCAGTACACGTTGACTGCTATGGTTGCCAGCGTTGATGGATGTCAAAAAATTCTGAAAACGGTAGAGACAAACCTGGAAGAAGCTTCAGAGAAAGCGATTGAATTGGCACAGGCCATTTTAGACGAAGGTGGCAAAGAAATTCTCGACAACATCAGACCGGAATAGTAGTCATAGGATTCAGTCACAGTCTCCAGTGCGACCATCTAATTCATTGGCAGGTATTTGACAGCATCAACAATTACCAATGACAAACAACCAGTGAACAATAACAAAACAGGCATATTAAAAGACAAAGTCATTATTTGCACCTATCCGGAAAAGGAACAGGATGAACTAGCGGAAATATTGACCGAACAGGGAGCCAATGTCATTTCCATGCCTTTAATTGAGACATCACCACTGCCCTTTCAACTTGAAAATGAAATTGCCAGCTACGAATGGTTGGTTTTTACCAGCAAAAATGCGGTACAACCGTTTGCTGAAAAATACCCAACCATCAAAAATAAAGTGGCTGTTTTAGGTGAGAAAACAGCCGAAAAATTAATTCAACATCACTACCAGTTGGCATTTACAGGAAGTGGCAAATCAGCCACTCATTTTGGCAATGAATTCAAAAATATACTTCACCAAAATGAAAACGTATTGCTCGTTTTGGGCAATCTGGCTCCGGACACACTTGAAAATTTATTGGGAGAAAAAACATTCGTTGACCGAGTAAATGTATATCAAACAAAAGGTATTCAAACGATTGATCAGAATTTATTACAACAGATCCGGGATGAAAAATACGATGGGATGATTGTGACGAGTCCTTCAGCTTATCATGAATTGAAAAAACATTTGCCGGAATCAATTTCATCATTGAAAATTTTCAGCATTGGCCCAACAACTACTGCAACCCTTCGCGATGATCAAATTGAACCACTCGCCACTTCACAAGAAGCCAGTTACAAAGGACTGGCCAATACTGTTAAAGAATATTATTCAAAAAAGACCATAAAAAACTAAGCGTTATGAGCTTTCCAATAACTCGATTAAGAAGATTAAGAAAAACCGCCGCCATCCGAAATATGGTGCGCGAAACAGAAGTCAACCGGGATGATTTGATCATGCCATATTTTGTACTTCCAGGAGAAAATATCAGCAACCCGATCAGTTCAATGCCGGGCAACTACCAATTGTCGATCGACCTTTTGATCAAAGAAATAAAAGATTTATATGAAACCACTGGCATCGATAAAATTTTGCTTTTCGGTATTCCGGAGGAAAAAGATGAAACTGGCGCCATTGCTTGTCAACACGATGCCATTGTACCTCAGGCGATTCGCGCCATCAAGGAAGTGTTGCGGCAAATCATTATTGTTGCCGATGTTTGTAACTGCGAATACACGACCCACGGACACTGCGGAACCATTGTAGATGGCGACGTGGACAACGACAGCACCTTAAAAACATTGGCTGCACAATCAGTAACGTTGGCTGAAGCAGGTGCGGACATCATTGCACCCAGCGATATGATGGACGGACGCGTGGCAGCTATTCGTACCGCTTTGGATGAAAACGGTTATTACAATACCCCAATCATGGCTTATTCAGCCAAATACGCATCTGGATTCTACGGTCCATTCCGCGAGGCTGCTGAGAGTGCTCCACAATTTGGTAACCGCAACACTTACCAGATGGATCCAGCCAATTCGGATGAAGCAATCCGTGAAGTAGAAGCTGATTTAGATGAAGGTGCCGACATGGTGATGGTGAAACCAGCCCTGAGCTACATGGATGTCATTCGCCGGGTAAAAGATACATTCAACACACCAGTTGTTGCCTACAATGTAAGTGGTGAATTCTCGATGGTGAAAGCTGCTGCTGCAAATGGCTGGATTGATGAACAACGACTGATCAAAGAAATCCTGACTTCGTTGAAACGTGCCGGAGCTGATGTCATCATCACTTACCACGCCAAGGAATTTGTCCTGAGCGAACTGGAAAAAGGAAACCGCGTGTAACTTATGAGGGTGAGAGGGTGAGACAGGGGGAATGCGAGAAAGTGCAACACAATGGATTAAATGTCTTATTCCCTGCGGTGAACCTTTTGGAATTTGATTTTTGAACTTTAAACTCGAAACTATTAGAATATGACCTATCGAAAAAGTATAGAAGCCTTTCAACAAGCCAAACAATTAATTCCGGGTGGAGTAAATTCTCCGGTGCGCGCCTTCAAAAGCGTACAAGCTGATCCCTTGTTCATTTCCAAGGCAAAAGGTTCCCGAGTTTGGGACATTGATGGCAACGAATACATTGATTTTGTATCATCATGGGGACCGCTGATCCTGGGGCACGCTCGCGAAGAAATTGTAGCAGCTGTTCAAAAGGCAGCGGAACTGGGGACAAGCTACGGCGCCCCTACGCTCATTGAAAACGAAATGGCTGAGCTAATCACCAGCATGGTGCCCTCAGTGGAAAAAGTACGCATGGTCAATTCCGGAACGGAAGCAACCATGAGTGCCCTTCGACTGGCCCGCGGTTACACAGGGAAGGATCTGGTTGTGAAATTTGCTGGCTGCTACCACGGACATGCCGACAGCTTCTTAATCAAAGCCGGTTCAGGTGCCATCACGCTGGGATTGCCTGACAGTCCCGGGGTGACCAAAGCTTCAGCGAAGGATACCTTAACCGCTGAATACAATAACCTGGAATCAGTTGAAAAGCTTTTCGAAGAACGTGGTGATGAAATTGCAGCAATCATTATTGAACCGGTTGCCGGAAACATGGGTGTTGTTCTGCCGGATGAAGGCTTCCTGAAAGGTTTGAAAAAGTTGACAGAACAACATGGTGCTTTGTTGATTTTCGACGAAGTAATTACCGGATTCCGTTTGGCCGCCGGAGGCGCACAAGAGCGATTTGGTATTGAGCCAGACCTGACTACGTTGGGAAAAATTATCGGTGGTGGTTT
>DATFMO010000428.1:0-6568 GCA_035266925.1 Sunxiuqinia sp.
ACAAAATATGGTGATGCGATTGATTGCCTGTTGATGAAATATGAAAACGGAAACGCTGTCCCCTTCAGCAAGCCCGTGACATCCTCATGTTACCGCACGCCCTGTTACATCACAGTTGAAGTCAAAGGCGATCAATTGAGCGCACACCTGGAATCATCGGCGAATTACTACATCATCCCCAACCGGCCAGAAGTGAAGCAAAAAGTCGACTTAAAAACAACGATCACGCCCAACGATTTGGGCGGCTTTGAAATTCAGCACACCGGCTCTGTGGGATCCGGTGCCACATTGATCAAGGATTTAAACATTGAATGGCTGTAAAATGCGAAGGTGAGCTTATCAATATTCAGCCTAATGAAACAACTCCGATATTGGCATTTCACATGCTGACCAACCAACAAAAAAATAGCAAAAGAGGTCGCCCGGAATTGTACCGGACAACCTCTTTACATATTGAAACTGTGAATTCAAATAGTTTATTTTTTCGCCATTTTCCCCACCGGATGCTCATAATGATTGCTACTGTAGTAGCCCATTGATCGCACAATTAACCCATCATCATTGAATGTCTGCGTCAAAAGCATCGGCATTTTAACTTTTGTACCGTCTTTGGCATCAGCAGTAAAAACCCACCACGAATAAACGGTATAAACGCCATTTTTTGCATAATAAATACAATCTGGGTAACCAACTTGTTTCATTTTAATATTGTCATTGTTGTCCCAAATCATCTGCCATTCCTTTTTCTGAGCTTCTAAATTGTTGCTTTGCCCCATCTTCATCGTAAGGTTTGAAAAACTCACTTTTGGATCATAAAAAGGAAGCATGGCTTCCAAATCCTTGGCACAAAATGCATTGACTAATTTTCGCGCTTTGATAATGTATGGATGATCAATGTACACCTCCCCATTTTCGCGGGTTAACTTACTTTCCTGAATTTCCTCAAAGACATCGTTGTTGAAATAATGATGCATGGAAGAAATTTTTCCAGCTTTATTAAAGCTGTATAAGTTGTGCATCGGCAAATCCAGATTGATCCCCGTTTCCTTGTCAGTCCCCTGAATTCGCAACCAATCCTGCACCCATAGGCCCCCTTTTTTATAATCAATGGCGTCAGCATAAGCTGGAGTATCAGCCACCACTTTGAGATTTTCAAATTCTTTGTTCCACCAATCAAGCCCCTTTAGAAATTCCGCTTTGGTATTTTTCTGGTGATTCCCATTCAAAGAAACCATGACAGAATCAGCTATTAAATTGCTCATGGCGTCTTTATTATCGCTCGTTAAAGCCGCCCAAAACGCATTTACTTTTTGAAAGACTGGGTGTTCAATGTACACCGTACCGTTTTTCTTTTCCTGGCCAAAGGTCAATAAGCCAATAAACACCAAGACCATTAAAATTGTAAGTTTTTTCATTGTCAATTCAGTTTTAAAATTTGTACTTAATCTGCTTATTTATATGCAGACTAAATAAATATAAACAATCATACCATCAAAAAGAATGTTTTTCAACAGACTGTTTTTCAATTTTTTACAGAACTACATTGGCTTTTAAAATTGAATTAATATGATAATTTAAATTGATGAAAAATAAATTATCTAATCACGTTTCAGATATCCGGATTGAATAATTACATGGAATGTATCCCGATTGAAATTAATAATTGGAAGCATACATAATTTAGAGAAATCATCACCCACAGGCCATTATCCCCAGAAGACGAATCCTGAAGTAGTGCGTGTCAAATAAAAATCAACTTTCGGGGAACTGCAAGTAATGACCGTAACATGGAGGCTGAATTTTCTAGCTTTTGTTTTTTGGATAGCTAGCAGAATGCTTATCTTTGTCTCCCCAAATCTTGTCCTGTGGTGTAATTGGCAACACGTCTGATTCTGGTTCAGAAGAGTCCAGGTTCGAGACCTGGCAGGACAACCGGATAAATAGCCACTTGCAATATTCACACATGCAAGTGGCTTCCTTTTTGACTAACAACAACTTGCTGACCAATTTCCCGCTATTTTAGAGTGTCGGATAATCGGAAACGATTGAAAATCGATTATTAGTCACACAACAGGTCTTCAAAAAGGTAAACGTATACAATCAAATTACTAAATTTGAACGATCACAATTCTAAACTTATGCGCCATTGTTTATTATTCAGTTTCATTCTGCTGACATTGGTTGTATGTCTGCCTGCTCACAGCTTTGCCAAAGAAAAGCAGTTTGTGGTTGGTTTTTCGCAATGCACTTCGGGTGACTTATGGCGGCAAACCATGCAGCGGCTGATGGAGATTGAAATCTCGTTTCATCCCGATATGAAGCTGGAAATCAAGGATGCGCACGACAACAACGACAACCAAATCCGGCAAATCCAGGAATTTTTAGACGAAGGCATTGACCTGCTGATCGTTTCACCCAACGAATCGGCGCCCATCACCCCCATTGTGGAGAAGGTCTTCAAAAAAGGCATTCCTGTGATTGTGGTGGACCGCAAAGTATATACGGAATCGTATTCAGCATACATTGGTGGCAACAACTACGTAATTGGACAGGAAGCCGGGAAATACGCCGCTAAACTGCTTCATGGCAACGGCAAGGTGGTGGAGATCCGTGGGCTGGATGGCTCCTCGCCTTCCATCGAGCGCAACAAAGGATTCAAGGATGTGCTGGCCAACTACCCGGATATCCGGGTGGTGGCGTCTGAATCAGGCGAATGGAACTGGGACGGTGCCCGGCGGGTGATGGAAGATATTGAAAAGCAACAGCTGGATTTCGACCTCGTCTTTGGCTTCAACGACGTGATGGCCATGGAGGCTCACAAAGTCGTGACAGCACACCACCCCAACGCCCACTACTACTTTTTGGGCATTGATGGTTTGCCGGGTGAAAATGGTGGCATTAAAGCCGTGATGGACGGCAAACTGGATGCTACGTTCTTATACTCTACGGGTGGCGAACAGGCCATCCAGGTAGCGAGTAAAATCCTTCATCACGAGCCGTTTCAGCGCGAAAACATCCTGGAAACCATGGTGATTGATTCCACCAATGCCACGGTACTGAAGCTGCAGACCGACCAGATGGAACTGTTGCAGCGAAAAATTGAAGCGCAGAAGTCCATTTTGGATTTGCAGCTTTCCAAAATTCAGACCCAAAAACTGGTTCTGTCGTTCACTGTTATTCTGCTGGTGTTGATTGTCGTGCTGGCCTTTGTCATTTACGGTGCCCTTCAAACCAAGAAAAACGCCAATCTCAAGCTAGAGAAGAAAAACGTCGAAATTGAACGACAAAACGAAGCAATTCGGAAACAACGGGACCAACTGGTGGAAATCTCAAATCAACTGGAAGAAGCGACACAGGCCAAGTTGCGCTTTTTCACTAATATCTCGCACGAGTTCCGTACCCCACTGACACTGATCACCGGCCCGCTGGAAAACCTGATGCAATCGAAAAGTTTCAGCCCGGAACAGCAGCGGCAATTCAAGCTGATGCACCGCAACACACTACGGCTGCTACGGTTAGTAAATCAACTGATGGATTTTCGTAAACTGGGAAACCAGAAGATGAATTTGTTGGCTTCCGAGCAAGATTTAGTAGGTTTTTTAAACGATGTCCATGAATCGTTTACCAACAATGCCGAAAAGAAAAATATCACATTCACCTTCCATCATGAACCAGCCTCCCTGCCCCTTTGGTTCGATCAGGATAAGTTGGACAAGGTCTTTTTTAACTTATTGTCGAATGCGTTTAAATTCACGCCGGACGGTGGTCAGATCAGCATTTCGGTTAGCCAGCCAAAACCCATCAAAGACGAAGCTTTCCGGGAAGTCGTGGAAGTGGAGATCAAAGATAGTGGCGAAGGGATCGACCCCAAATATGCGGGCCGTATTTTTGACCGGTTCTTCCAGTCCGAAAAATCACACCATTTCAAAGGCACGGGGCTCGGACTGAGTCTTTCTAAAGAGTTTATTGAACTGCATCGGGGAAGCATTCGTTTGGAGAGTCTGCCGAAACTGGGAACCTCTTTTTTTATCACCCTCCCTTTGGGGTATGCGCATTTACAGGATTCTGAGCGAATCACTGACGAGACGGTGCTAGAACATCCGCTACAGGACGAGATAACCGATGAACCAGCTCCGGACACCATTGCTGAAAAAGCCGTGATGTCTGGCGATAATCGCCCCCTCATACTGATTGTCGAAGATGTAGCTGATGTGCGTGAATACATCCGAACCTGCCTGGGTAGTCAATATGAAATCCTGGAAGCGGAAGATGGCGAGGCGGGCATTCGAATGGTTGATGAAAACGAACCAGACCTGATCATCAGCGATGTGATGATGCCGAAAATGGATGGGTTGGAACTGACCCACCGACTGAAATCAGATGTTAAAACCTGTCACCTCCCCATCATCCTGCTGACGGCGAAAGCCTCGCTGGAGCAAAAACTAGAGGGACTGGAAGAAGGGGCTGACTCATACATTCCGAAACCGTTTAACAAACAGCACCTGCTCATCCGAGTCCGCAAACTGCTGGAACAACGAAGCAAAGTTCGCGAACACTATAAGCACCATTTGAGCTTTAAGGACGAAGGCGAAAACCTGAACCGGCTGGACAAAAAGTTCCTCTCCAAACTCACCGGTATTGTTGCAGAAAACCTAACCAATGAGCAACTTTCAGTGGAAGAGTTGGGCGATAAGATGGGCTTGTCACGCGTTCACCTGTACCGGAAAGTGAAGAAACTCACCGACCTGTCTGTTAGTGAATTCGTCACTTCCATCAAACTAAAGAAGTCGTTGGATTTACTGGCAAACAGTGGTAAATCGATCGCTGAAATTGCCTATGAAGTAGGCTTCACGTCTCCCTCCTATTTCACCAAATGTTTCAAGGATCAGTTTGAGATGTCCCCTTCGGAATATATTCAGAAGAATGGGTGAAAAGGAGCAGTCATTGCAAGGAGATATGACGAAGCAATCTGTTCAAAATGACATCGGACAGATTGCTTCACTGCGCTCGCAATGACTGCTTTCTTAATGGCTCATGCCTCGCTTACCCCGGGCTATGGTTGTTTTTCTCTTTCAGGAAATCTATCGATGGCAAAGATTACCAAATTGATTTCAATCCGTAAACACCAATATCTTTTACTTCGATGCTTCCCTTATCAGAAAACAATTGCAAATGATTCATCTCACTGGTTGGGAAGTATGTTTCGGTCATGACCAATTGGCCATCATCAGCAAAAACCTCAACCGATGCCACATCGACATAAATATGCAGTTTCATGGTTTCCGACATTTCAAAGGGAGCTGTTGCAACGCCTTCAAATTTGGGCGAGAAATCATTTTTGCCGGCTTTTGACCGATCCACAAACAGCTGCTTATTCTCACTCGAATAGCCAATCCGCAACTGCTCATTTTGATCGTTGGACAGGGTCAAACCAAACGAATGAGGCAATTGATCCGCCTTTTGAAATTCAACATTGATTTCGCTGCAAGCCAAACGTATCGAATCAAGTTGCACCGTCTTTTCGCCTGCAACGGAAAGATCAGCCTGTTTAACTTCGGCGCCAGGGATCCGCAATTCATCCAGTTCTTTCACCGGATCCACCAACACTTTATAGTTGCCATTTTCGTTGTCCAATGTCAATACGCGCGGAACGGTCATCGCACTTCGCCAGGTCGTTGTTGGTACTACTTGTGCATAGTTCCAGTTGCTCATCCAGCCTAGAAAGATCCGGCGACCATCTTCTTTAGGAATGTCTGACCACGTTACCCCCGCATAATTGTCATGCCCCCAATCGAGCCAGCTGGTATCTTTTGATGCCGGCGTAAACTGATGACCATCAAAATCGCCTACAAAATATTGGGTTCCCGATCCGCCATTGGGCCCGCCGGGATTCAGGTTGACCAACATCACCCATTTGGGTTGATCGGTTTCTTTTACTTTCAAAGGGAACAAATCCGGACATTCCCAAACGCCACCATGCGAACCGGCATCAGCGCCAAACTCACTTTCAAAGTTCCAGTCTTTCAAGTCAGGAGAAGAATAAATCCGAACCCTATCATGGGCCGAAAGTATCAGGTTCCATTTTTGAAGTTCTTCGTTCCAAATCACGTTGGGATCACGAAAATCCTTGATGCCGGGATTCAGTAATACTGGATTCCCGTCGTATTTCACCCAAGTCCGGCCTTTGTCAGTACTGTAAGCAATCCCCTGATTTTCCGCGTCAGTTCGCCCTGCTTTTTCGCGCGCCATATTGTGATAAGTAAAAATAGCCACCAAAGGAGGATCGTCGGAAGTTCCAAATCCAGTGGTATTTTTCCAATCGACGACAGCACTGCCCGAAAAAATATAGCCTATCGAATCCGGATAAAGTGCGATGGGCAAATGTTTCCAGTGAACCAAATCCGTGCTCACGGCGTGCCCCCAATGCATCGGTCCCCAAACCGTGCTGTCCGGGTAATATTGATAGAACAAATGGTATTCGCCTTTGTAAAAAACCATTCCATTCGGATCGTTCATCCACCCAAATTTGGGCGAGAAGTGGAATTGCGGGCGGTATTGCTCCTGATAA
>DATFMO010000429.1:0-2833 GCA_035266925.1 Sunxiuqinia sp.
GATTTTTGTTGATTCAAACGGGTATATTGGGCATTAAGATTAAAGCCATGATCACTAAGCTAGCTCAAAAAATTCATTTATCTTTGTTGCCCTTGAACAGAATTGGTTTTCACGACAATAAAAAATCACATTGACATGTCACAATACAAACGTACTTTAATCACCTCTGCCCTGCCTTATGCCAACGGGCCTGTACACATTGGTCACCTGGCCGGTGTTTATGTCCCCGCTGATATTTACGCCCGTTATCTTCGACTAAAAAATGAAGATGTGGTCTTTGTTGGTGGATCTGACGAACATGGAGTTCCGATTACTTTGAAAGCTAAAAATGAAGGTGTCACCCCCCAGGACATCGTGGATAAATACCACGGAATCATCAAAGAATCATTTAAGCGTTTTGGGATTTCGTTCGATGTGTACTCACGCACTAGTGCCAAAGTACACCATGAGACAGCATCGGAATTTTTCAAGAAATTATATGATGATGGCAAGTTGGTGGAGCAATCGTCTGAGCAATATTACGACACAGAGAACAAGCAGTTTTTGGCCGACCGGTACATTATCGGTACCTGCCCGAAATGTGGATTTGAAAAAGCGTATGGTGATCAATGTGAAAGTTGTGGAACGTCGCTCAGCCCAAATGAGTTGATCAGCCCCAAATCAATGATCAGCGGAAATACGCCGGTATTAAAAGAAACCAAGCACTGGTACCTGCCGCTTGATCAGTACGAGCCTTGGCTGAAAGAATGGATTTTGGAAGGTCACAAAGAATGGAAACCGAATGTTTACGGACAATGCAAAAGCTGGATCGACAGTGGCTTGAATCCACGTGCAGTGACTCGTGATCTGAACTGGGGCGTTCCGGTTCCTGTGGAAGGGGCCGAGGGCAAAGTGCTGTACGTTTGGTTTGATGCACCAATCGGCTACATTTCAGCCACCAAAGAATTAACCCCGGAATGGGAAAAATACTGGAAAGATCCTGAATGTAAAATGGTGCATTTCATTGGGAAAGACAACATTGTTTTCCACTGCATTATTTTCCCGAGCATGTTAAAAGCTGAAGGAAGTTTCATTCTGCCGGATAATGTGCCTGCCAACGAGTTCCTCAACCTCGAAGGCGATAAAATTTCAACCTCTCGCAACTGGGCCGTTTGGTTGCATGAGTACCTGGATGAATTCCCTGGAAAAGAGGACGTGTTGAAATACGTTTTGACTGCCAACGCACCGGAAACAAAAGACAACGATTTTACCTGGAAAGATTACCAGGCAAGAAATAACAACGAATTGGTTGCCGTACTCGGTAATTTTGTGAACCGGGCACTGGTGCTGACTCAAAAATATTACAACGGCGAAGTTCCCGCGTTGGGTGAACTGAATGAAGTTGACCAACAAACGCTGGAAGAAATTGCCAAACTGAAAACGGAAGTTGAAAAGAGTTTAGATAGCTACCGGTTCCGTGAAGCTCAAAAATTAGCGATGGATTTGGCTCGTTTGGGCAATAAATACCTGGCTGATGAAGAACCCTGGAAAGTGGCAAAAACTGATCCGGAGCGGGTGAAAACGGTGATGAACATCTGCTTGCAGATCACCGCCAATTTGACGATCATGTTGGAGCCTTTTTTGCCATTCAGCATGGACAAACTACGCGGGTTTATCAATCTTGAAAAACTGGATTGGAGCGAACTGGGGCGGACAGATTTGTTGCCGGCTGGCCACCAAACTAACAAACCGGAGCTCTTGTTCGAGAAAATTGAGGACAGTACGATTGAAGCACAGGTACAAAAACTGTTGGATACGAAAAAGGCGAATGAAGCTGCCGAAACAAAAGCCAAACCAGCAAAAGACAATTGTACGTTTGACGATTTCATGAAAATGGATATCCGCACTGGCACCGTTTTGGAAGCTGAAGTGGTTCCTAAAACCAAGAAACTGCTAAAACTGAAAGTTGATACCGGAATCGACAAACGGACCGTGGTTTCCGGCATTGCCGAATATTACAAGCCGGAAGACATCGTGGGCAAACAGGTTTCTATTTTGGTGAACCTGGAGCCGCGCAAAATTCGGGGCATCGAATCCCAGGGAATGATCCTGATGGCTGAAGATGCTGACGGAACATTGAAATTTGTCTCACCGGAAGGCAAAGTGAAAAACGGGTCCGAAGTCCGATAATAGTTTAAGGGAAAAAGACAGTCGTACCAACACTTGTTGGTGCGCTCCCGTAAGTTGCAGTACTGAATCGGGAAACCGGGACGGGTCGGCAACTTACTCCAATATATTACAAACCGCTTTTGTACGCAAAGGCGGTTTTTTATTGTTTCCAATTCTGCGTTTTAATCGCTAATTTTGATAAAAATCGCTGATTATGAACACTGCTGAGCTAAAACATAAAATCATTCAAAGCATTGACCATCTCAATGAAAAGGACTTTGAAAAAGTCTATCCACTTTTAGTAGAAGCTCTTCAATCGACAACTTCATACCAATTGTCGGAAGAAGAAAATAAAGCCATCGATTCAGCACTCGAAGCGAGCGAAAAGGGCGAAACTTACTCACATAACGAAGTGGTTTCCGAAGCCAAAAAGAAATACCCCAACCTGAAATTTAAATGAGAACGCTTCTTTGGAATAAGTTAGCTCAACAAGATTATTTTGACATTATTGACTACCTATTAAAACACTGGTCAGAAAAAGAAGCCCAGCACTTCATTGATCGGGTTTCAGAAATTGAATATTTATTGGAAAAAGGAAATGTTGATTTCCAAAACACCAACCGCCCAACGATCAAACGTTGCGTGATCACCAAACAAATAACGTTGTTCTATCGGAACAATGATG
>DATFMO010000430.1:0-5326 GCA_035266925.1 Sunxiuqinia sp.
TCTGCTTTATCTGGAAAATAAAAAATACGAAGAGATTGCAGAAATTACGGGGATTACACAAAACTATGTGCGTGTAAAAATGAACCGGATCAAGAAGAAGCTGAAGAAATACATGAATCGATAAACCGACGAATGGAACTAAGAGACTTAAAAAAAGCATGGAATAGATACTCTTCTTCCGATGCCACCAGACATCAATTGGGGGAGGATGCCATTTACAACATGCTGAAAAACCGAACGAAAAATTTGATCGAACGCATCGATCGAAATATCAAAGTTGGGGTTGGCATCCTGATTTTGTTGACCTTGTTTTTTATTCTGGACGATTTTTTCCTGACCCCATTTCTGGCAGGAGCAATCAAAGTGCCAGGTTGGATCATGGTGATTGATGGGATCAGCTTATTTTTTATACTGGTGACTTTCTTCTATTTCAATTTCAGCTATCGGAAAATTAAAAACGACTATTTACACAGTAACGATTTGCGCATTGTTCTGCAATCCATTATTCGTATCCTCTATTTTTACCGCCGGCTTTTTTACATGGCTATTTTGCTGCTTTTATTTGTGCTCAGTGTTAGTTTTGTCACCGGGCTTCTCGGTGGAGTCGAATTAAAAGCCGACGAGTTGGGCGCTACCATTTCCGATTTATTTAGTTCGCCGGTCATCATCCATCGCGTGATCTGGGGAATTGTGATCCTGGTAATTTTTATTAGCAGTTTATTCTTCCTGTTCCGTTGGGGCTTTCGTAAATTGTACGGCAATTATATTTCAAAATTGAAGGATACCTTGAATGAACTCGACGAAATTGAATAGCCGCTGAATGAGAATATACATTGCCATTTTTCTGTTTTTGATCGCCTTTCGGGTGATGGGTGAGCCCATTACTGTACGTGTGCTTAGTGCCAAAACAGAGCGTCCCCTGGCTTTCGTCAATGTTGTTTTTGATCATCATTATTTGGGAACCAGCAGCAACATTGATGGCTATTTTAGTTTGAATTCAGACGAGGTCGATACGATTATACTGTCGTATGTCGGCTATGAGGAGCTTGAAATTCCTGTCACTGCAGTGATCGACAACGACCAGTTGAAATTAATTCCCAAACCTGAAAGCCTGCTTGCAGAACCTTCAGCTTCACAAGTCAATGCTGCCGAATCGATCATTCAACGCGTTGTTGAAAATAAGAGAAGTCATCAATTGGACAACCTCAATTCTTATCAATACCAACGATACAACAAACTCACCTTTTCACTGACAGACGACACCAAACAACGCTTTCTCCAGTCGGTTGAACAGGGCACTGATTCCGGCGTGATCCGGTTGGACAAGCTGGCTTCCATGCAATATCTGTTTCTCATGGAAACGGTTAGCAAGAAGTTGTACGAAAATCCGAATAGACGGAAAGAGGTGATTTTAGCGAACCGGGTGACTGGATTGCAGCGCCCTTCATTTTTGTTGCTGGCGACTCAGTTGCAATCGTTTTCGTTTTACAAAACTTACATCCAGCTTTTCAAGCAGGAATTCCTAAGTCCGATATCCTACAATTCGTGGAACAAATATGAATTTGTGTTAGAGAACCAATTTCCAACTGTGCAGGGAGATACGTTGTTTGTCATTCGCTTCCATCCTCGTCCGTATAAAAATTTTAATGGGTTGGCAGGGGTGTTGCAAATTAGCTCTGATGGCTATGCCATTCAATCAGTACGCGCACAGGCGGCTCGTGACCAGGAAGGGAAAATGCAGTTGGATATTGAAAAATTATACACCAAACTGCCTACCGGTCAGTGGTTCCCGTATGCCATGAATGCCGATCTGTTGTTCTCGGGGCTTACAATTCCCGGGAGCAATATGCCGCCCAATTCGGTGGTTGTGCATGCACTGGGAAAAACGTATTTCTCCCGGCGACAAGTCAATATTTGGATTGACGACAAACAGTTTGATGGGCCCCGCTTGAGCGTGTCTCCGCAGGCTGCCAATCAGCCGGCCAAACAATGGGATCACTACCGGCCTGTGCCATTGTCTGGGAAAGATTCATTGATTTATGAGTTGGTAGACAGTTTGGGCAAGCAAGACTCTTATCAACAAAACCTGTTGAATATAGAATCGTTGGCAAGTTGGCGATACCCAATCGGGTTCGTGGATGTTTGCCTGGATCAACTGGTTGGGTACAATAAGTTTGAAGGATTGAAACTGGGCGTTTGCCTGGAAACGAATCCAAAATTTAGCAAGCGTTTTCAGGTAGGTGGTTATTGGAGATACGGGTTGAAAGATCAGGAGGACAAGTATGGGGGGCACATTAATTACCGCTTAGATTCATTGACCAACACCCGTTTGTTTGCCAGCTATGAAAAAGATGTCAGGGAAGATGGTGAGATCAAATTTATGGAGCAGCAACAGCCATTTATTTCGCGGCAACTGGATGTTTGGTTTAAGCGAAATTTTACCTACCATCAACAGTATAAAGTTGGGGTAGAGGGGTGGTTGTTCCCAAATTTACGTGCTCGTTTGTATTGGCGAAACTATCGTCTGCTAAATCCAACTTTTGTGGATGCTACATTGCCATCGCATCCGATTGACTACAACAATATTGGTATTCAATTGCGCTTGACGTTTGAGGAGCTTTTATTTCACGATAGGGGAAAAGTGTTTGCCTTGGGAAGCCGCTACCCGGTGCTGCACTTTAATTACGAAAAGTCACTGGATTTTATCAGCGATCGCAGCTATCGTGCGGCTGAATTTCGACTGGATGATTCATACAAATTACGTAACTTGGGCGAGAGCCAGATCCAGGTGATCGGTTCCTGGCGAAATTCAGGGGGCGTCTACAATTTGCTGGCGAGCCCACCATTCTCCAGGTCCAAATTTTTCAACATCTACCGGAAAAATACCTTTGCCACCATGCGTGTCAACGAGTTTGTGGCCGACAAGTTGCTGGCGGTGTTCTGGCGTCATAATTTCGGATCGCTGTTATTTCGGCAGGGTAATTTCAAGCCCGACGTCATGCTGGCTTTCAATGCCGGAATCGGAAGTTCGAGCTACGATGACTGGCCGGATTTTTCCAAACTTCATCCATCGATTTCAAAAGGTTATTATGAATGCGGGTTGTTGATTCCCAAGCTAATAAAGTTTGGAATCCTGAAACTGGGAACCGGCGCTTTTTATCGCCTCGGTCCATACCGTTTTGATACATTCAAAGAAAATTTAGCCCTAAAATTTACATTGGATGTGGGGATTTGAAAATGAACGGATAACCAGATTTTTATGACGGTTTTTGTTTAATCCCGAAGGGATGATAGGATTATAAAAAAAATGGAGTTGGGGAAAAGTTAACCCCGAAGGGGTGAAAGGATATATTTTTTTTGGGCTGCTTTCTATGGTTTGCATGCCATCGCTTCAAGGTTATTGCGATTTCCTTTCTGCCCATCTGTCAGCATGAATTCGCTTGGAGTACTTTTTGATACCCCTCATATTTTGTATCTTTTAACTAGAGGATTTTTACTATGACAGATCAGGAACTCAATATACGACATACCGAAATTTGCAATAACCTTGCAGAACGGAAATTAAAACCGGCATTCGATCAGTTGGAGACACTGATGACTGAAAACGGACTCGGAATTTTTTACGACGAGTGGCGCGAACTCAACCAGACTTACCATCTCATGCTTCAATATACTGTTGAAGGAATCAATGACCCGGAACGGCAAAAAGTGTATCGAAAGTTGATTGTTTCGGCTTTTGAACTGACCGATAAAATCTATGAAACAGTTCGTTTGAAGTATTCCTCATCCTTGGAATACGAAAAGATTCGGATGTTCAAAAATCAATTCATTTCGAATTACGATAATTTTCTGGCTGAGCTGGAAAATTTTCATCTTCAGGATGAACTGAAATCATTGGTCGATCAGGATCAGTCAGGAACTTCCCAGAATATGGATGAGGCAACAAAACATCGCCAGCGGATGGTCAAACTGTTCAATCATGTTTGGTTTCGTGACCAACTGAGTGGTGAAGAAGTTGCGTTCCTGAAGCAATTTATGGCGAGCCAACGAATTGAAGAAACCTACAAGGCATTCCTGATTTCGGCTTTGACGTTGAGCCTTCAACGCTACTTTGACGCAGCAAAATTCAGCCTGCTTTTTGATGCTCATCAGATGAATGCAGTTCGTGTAAGTCAGCGGGCGCTGGTGGGACTGTTGCTCACCTTGTATCAGTACGATTCACGATTGCCGTTCTATTCTGAAGTTACCGGTCATTTGAAAATTTTGAATGAGGATCCGGACTTCAAGCGAAACCTGGAAAGGGTGATTGTCCAGTTGATCCGTAGTAAAGAGACGGAAAAGCTACAGCAACGAATTCGGGATGAGCTGCTTCCTGAGATGATCAAAATCAGTCCGAACCTGAAAGACAAAATTAACCTTGACAGCCTGATGGAAGAGGGACTCCCGGAAGATAAAAACCCGGAATGGGAGGAGATTTTTAAAGATTCGCCCGGGCTGATGAATAAAATGGAAGAGTTTTCGGAGATGCAAATGGAAGGGGCTGATGTGTTTATGGGATCGTTTTCGATGTTAAAACAATTTCCGTTTTTCAATGAGGTGACCAACTGGTTCATGCCATTCTTTCCTGAAAATCCGGACTTGCAGCAAACTGTTGACTTGGTTGATGAAAGCACCTGGGGCTTTGTGGAGACAATTAGTACCGCGCCGATTTTGTGCAATTCTGACAAGTATTCATTTTGTCTGAGCCTTCAAAGTTTACCAAAGGAAAACCGTGAGTTTTTGTACCAGGGAATCAAGGCTGAAATGGACCAGTTTGAGGAAGTAGAAAGCGATGAAGAACTCACCGACCCCGGACGAAAAGCCGGATTTGTCTCAAACCAGTACATTCAGGATTTGTACCGTTTTTACAAGTTGCATCCACGCCGAAACGATTTTGATGATGTGTTTAACTGGCGTTTTGATTTCCACAATAAAATGACATTGGGCGATATTTTAAAAGAGGACGATAAGGTGCTTCGGAACATTGCCGAATATTATTTTTCAAAGAACTATTTTGAGGAGGCTGCCGGAATTTTTGAATACCTGTTGAGCCTTGAAAAAGACGGTGAATTATATCAGAAGGTGGCGTTTTGTTACCAGAAATCGGGGGATTATGAAAAAGCGTTGGAAGCTTACCGGCAGGCCGAGTTATATGATCTGAACCGACGTTGGAACCTGAAGAAGATTGCCTTGTGTTACCGAAATCTCAAACAACCTGACAAAGCGCTTGAGTATTACAAAGAAGTTGAACAACTGAACCCGGAAGATTTAAATAACCTGTTGAATC
>DATFMO010000431.1:0-5079 GCA_035266925.1 Sunxiuqinia sp.
CCCAACCCAAACGCTTGACCAAATCAGTGCTTCCTTGCTGGAAACCACATGCGAATGACGCCCCACCCAAAGCAGGTCGATCATCAATACCAAAAGGATAAGCACGAGAAAAGCGCCAAATACGAGGGATTCAGATAAAAACATAGCGATTAATTTACGCGGGTCACACCACCTGAAACAACAAACTTCATGGCTTCGGATGGTAGCATGTCGAGTGGTTTGACAGCCGTGGTCTCAATCAAAAACAATTCACCAGAAAAGTTGTACGAGTGTGGGAAATAGACGGCAACCATGCCATCCATGCCAATTTCTTCGAGGCTTTTTTGTGTGATAAACCCAATTTTCCAAAGGTTGTTTTCCCGGTTGATTTTCACCAATACTGGCTGATTGAATTTTTTTTCCTTGCCCACGAAAGCTGAAAACAAGTCGACCAACGAACTGTAGATCAATTTTAGCAGTGGGGCCCTTTTTAAGAGGCGGTCTCCTAAAGCTTTGAACGGGGTGGGAACGAATGACTCACCCAGGTATCCGAGGAAAGCCAATAGGCCAACGATAATGATCAATCCAAGCCCGGGAATGCCATATCCGAACCAACTTTCCAGTTGGCTGCGCAATAATCCATCAATAAAATTAAAGATCTCGAACACGATATAAACGGTGATGGCTATTGGTGCTACCAGCACCAAACCCTGCATAAAGTAAGCCAATAACTTTTTCATGGAGTTAAATTTTAGATTGACGAATCCTGGTGTTTTTCAGTCACTTTTCGATCCAAAATTCGCGTTGGCAATTTACAAAATAAACTGTCACCAGTTGTTTTTTTGTTTTTCAGCAAAATCGAAGACCAGCGTCAATTAGCGTGCTGGAACAACGACTTTCTGTGTTGAAAGAAACTCTTTGTCTTGGTTTTTGTCCTTTACTTTTTGTGCAAAAATGAACGAAAGCAAAGCAATCAAAGCACCACCCCAGAACGGCAGGCGCCAATCGATGGTCCAAAGTAAGCCGCCAATAACCGGTAATACCACAGCCGAAATATGATTGATAGTGAACCCGACGGCCATAGATGGAGCAATGTCCTTCGGCTCGGCATTCTTCCGAAAATAGGTGTTAATGGCGATGGAAAAGCTGAAAAAAAGATTATCGATCAGGTACATGCCAGAGGCAAAAGTGCGATTTTCAACCAAGGCATAACCAGGGAAAACAAAAAACAGCGTGGCGTATTCCAGCGAAAGCATCTTCCGTTCGCCAAAACGGTTCACAGCCCGCCCAACATAAGGACTTAGAAAGTAGGTGACAATATTATTGATGACAAAAAGTACAGTGATGTGCTCTACCGAAAACTTGTATTTTTCAACTAATATGAAAACGGCAAACACCACGAAAATTTGTCGGCGGGCACCACTCAAAAAGTTCAACACATAAAACAGCCAGTATTTCTTTTTTAGGATCAACTTTTTTTGTTGGGGCGGCAAGGTTTTATCCACCGGGTTTTTCGTGAATGTCCACAAACTCAGAACGATGACCAGTCCACCAATGATGTAAAAAATGGCATGCAGTTCAAGAAATTTGGCCATCAGCCAAATAGTGGCGCCAACCAGAACGTTGGTGAGCGCTGTGAAACTTTTCATTTTCGCCAACACGTTAGGAACCCGTTCTCCTTCAAAATATTGTAGTGATAGTGATTGATTGCTGGTGGCAAAAAAGTGAAAGCCGATGGACATGATCACTGTCGTTCCTATCAAGCCGAAGAACGAGGGGAATAGGCCGGTTAAAATGACACCAACGCCCATCAGTAATATCGAAAGTGCTGCAAACCGGTGCTCAACAAAAACAAGCAGCAGGTAAACAGCAAAGAAAGTCAGGAAGCCCGGAACCTCACGAGCCGACTGGATTATCCCAATTTGAACGGAATTGACGCCAACCACATCAACCGCGAAGTTGTTGAAAAGCGTTCGCCAGCCTTGAAATCCAACAGCCGATGCCACGACCAACAGGATCAGGTAGTTGTACATGGGGTTTTCCCGAAACGATTTGTATTTATTCATAGCGAAAATTGGAACCGCAAACTTAGAGCGGATTTTTCAACGAAAGAATTGGGTTATTGAATGTGGAGACAACTGGAACAACATTCAGGTTCACAAGCAGTCATATCAATCGTAGCAAACAATTATTTTCTGAATGAAGATTCCCGGACAATCAACTCAGTTGGCATCGTAATGGTCTGGTATTCCTTCACTTTTTCCTTATTTTCAATTTCCTGGATGAGTAGCACAGCTGCTTTTTTCCCCATTTCCACAGCGGGTTGTTTTAAGGTTGAAATGGATGGCGTAACAACTTCGGAAAATGGCTCGTTACTGAACCCGATGATTCCGAAATCCTCTGGAATTCGAACGCCAATTTTTTTCAGGTAGACAATCATACTCAGAGCTGAAGTATCATTTCCGCAAAATACGGCGTCAGGAGGATTTGGAAGTGCCAGTAATTTTTTGATGGCGTCTCGTCCGTCCATTCGCGTCAACCGATTGTAGATGATCAAATCTTCAATCACTGGTAAACTGTTCTTTTTCAGCGCGTCAATGTAGCCTTCCATCCGGTCGCGGTAGGTATTCAACACCGTAGGGCCAGCCAGGTGCGCAATGCGTTTGTATCCCTGATCGATCAGGTGTTGTGTCGCTTTGAAACCAACGGAGAAATCGTCTACCACTATTTTATTGGCTTTAAGCTCCGGCACCACCCGGTCGAAAAATACCAGCGGAATATTTTTGTTGGTGAATAGTTGAAAATGATCGAATTCATTGGTCTGCATGCTCAATGAAGTGATCAGCCCGTCCACCCGGTTTGAAAATAAGGAACGGACGATTTTTTTCTCTTTGTCCAGCAAATCGTTCGATTGTGAAATGATGACGTTGTAGCCGGCTCCAAAAGCCACTTCTTCAACACCACTGATAAATGCCGAGAAGAAATGCCGGTTGATCAGCGGTACAACAATGCCGATGGTGTTGGTTTTTTGATTTCGAAGATTGGAAGCAATGATGTTGGGTTCGTAACCCAATTCCAGTGCGAGTGCTTTTATCTTTTCTCTGGTCGCCTTGCTAATCCTCGGATTATCGTTCAGTGCACGGGAGACTGTTGAGGCGGAAATGTTTAATTTCCGGGCAATATCATGAATCGTAATAGAGGTTTTCTTGTCCATTCTTATGAAATCAAAATACAAATATGACAATTATTTTTTAATAACTGTTAAAATAAATGCAATCGATTGCATTTTCAAATTCTTTCGATTAAATTTGTATTCCCTAAAACAATTAAATCACTAAGATGCTTAAAAGTAATAGAGGCAATTGTCTCTTGGGTGTTTGTTCTTCAATGTGTTTTGTTTTGAAATTATAACTTGTTTAATTTCAGATTAAACGCAGGTTTTGGAGAATGAATAAATAAGCATTTTTATTTAAAACGAACGAATAAAATTTTTACAATTATGGCTATTAATTTTGAAGAAAGACAGTCGTATCATCCAGAAGATTTTAAAGGATATGACACCGAAAGAATACGGAAAGAATTTTTGATTGAAAAGGTCATGGAAGATGATCACATCAACATGGTATACTCACACATTGAGCGTTACATTGTTGGTGGAGTAGTTCCGGTAACCAAAGAGCTGAAATTGGAACCTGTTGATGCTTTAAAAGCGGAACATTTCTGCGATCGCCGCGAAGTAGGAGTCATTAATGTTGGTGGAACCGGAAGCGCTGTGGTGGATGGAAAAGAATACGTGTTGGAGTTCAAAGATGCCTTGTACATTGGTAAAGGTGCCAAAGAGATCGTTTTTAAATCAGCTGACAGCAAGCAACCATCCCACTTCTATTTCAACTCGGCACCGGCCCACAAGGAACTTCCGGTAAAACACCTGACGTTGAAAGATGCAAATGTATTGCATATGGGAGCTTTGGAATCGTCAAACGAGCGTAATATCAACCAGTTGATGATCAACAAAGTGGTGGAAACATGCCAGTTGCAAATGGGAATGACCGAGTTGAAAACCGGTAGCGTTTGGAATACCATGCCAGCTCACAACCACAGCCGGAGAAACGAAGTTTACTTTTATTTCAATGTGCCGGAAGATCAGGCTGTTTGTCACTTTATGGGACAGCCACAAGAAACTCGCCACATTTGGATGCACAACGAACAAGCAGTGATTTCTCCAAGTTGGTCCATTCACGCGGGTGCAGGTACCAGCAATTACATCTTCATTTGGGGAATGGCTGGTGAAAACATCGATTACACCGACATGGATAAAATTCAACCAACAGAATTACGCTAATCATTAATTGAGGGGAAGTTTCTTCTCTGAAAAAATTCAAAATAATTATGAACGAATTATTTGACCTAACAGGAAAAGTTGCTCTGATTACCGGTGGAACTCATGGTATTGGAATGGCCATTGGGAAAAACCTGGGTAAAGCAGGCGCTAAAATTTGTGTCAACGATATTTCCGAAGAAAAGCTGGAAAGCTGCAAAAAGGAATATGCAGATGCGGGCATCGAAGTGTTTGCACTGAAATTTGATGTAACCAACGAAGCAGATGTTGACCGTGGAATTTCAAAAATTGAGGAGGAAGTTGGAACGATTGATATTTTGGTGAACAACGCCGGGATCATCAAACGGATCCCTATTTTGGACATGCCAGTGGAAGATTACAAGCAAGTGATCGATATCGACCTGGTTGCTCCACTGATCGTTTCGAAACGTGTGGCTCCGAAAATGATCGAGAAACGTTCCGGTAAAATTATCAACATGTGCTCTATGATGAGCGTTTACGGACGGAACTCTGTTTCGGCCTATGCATCAGCAAAAGGCGGCTTGAAATTGTTGACAGCCAACATGACCTGTGAGTGGGCAAAATACAACTTGCAAATCAACGGAATTGGGCCGGGTTACATCGCTACGTCTCAAACAGCGCCGATCCGTGAAGGAGGCCACCCATTCAATGATTTGGTGATGACTCGTACGCCGGCTGGTCGCTGGGGGGAACCCGAAGACGTTGGTAATGCAGCTTTGTTCCTGGCATCAAAAGCAAGT
>DATFMO010000432.1:0-19721 GCA_035266925.1 Sunxiuqinia sp.
ATTGAATAATTACGAACTCCAAGAGAATCTGTTTTATAAGCTCTTTCCAGAGCAAATAGATGTTGGCGAAAAAAAACCAAAAACTATAGATTGGATTATTGGCCGAGTCAAAGACGGTAATAATATTGTAGCTCCTAGGGAAATTATTCACTTATTGAATGAAAGTCAACAAGAACAAATTGGACGGCTACAAATTGGACAAGATCTCCTTGATAATGAACTACTGATAGGAAGAAATGCTTTTAAAACCGCATTAGATATTGTTTCCAAAGTGAGACTCGAACAGACTATATATGCAGAATATCCAGATTTGAAAGAATACATCCAAAAACTTGAAGGACAAAAAACAGAACAAAAAATTAAGACTTTATCTAATATTTGGAACCTTGATGTTGAACAAACAAATAATATAGCTAAGAAGTTATCAGAAATAGGCTTCTTTGAAGAAAAAGGAGAGATTCATAGCATTAGATATTGGATCCCTTTTATATATCGTAATGAATTGAAACTTATTCAAGGAAGTGCATATTAGCATCCTTACTATTGTTTACACTCGCTAGTGCAAATTTGCAATTCCATTTTTAAAACAATCAAAAAAATCAGCTATTGCCTAAACACATTTTACAATTAAAAACTTTATAAATATGGCTTTCATAAACCCAACCTTATTTTTCGTAGCTGTCATCTTCATTTTTTGTATGTCTCTTGCTATTGCAAATTTGTAATTCACACCTCATAACGTTGGATTTGCAATCGGTTTATTATAAAAAACTAAACAAATATGACCACCAACTTTCCGCTCCGTAATATGTATCAAACGTCAATACAAAGAATTGAAAAGACATATTTGTACAGAACTCGTTTTTCCACACTGATATTAATGGTAATGCTTTTTGCGGGCTGCAATAAAAGTAAAAAAGAAGTACGAAAAGATGTTACAATAACAGGGAATATTGAAAGTTATGACGGAAGCAATGCTGAATTATATTTATACATCAAGCAGCCAGGATACGATGATGTGAGGCAACCACTAAAAATTGCCAGCAATGGAGACTTCTCTTTTTATTTCAAAACTTTTACGTCGTTGGATGCCATGCTTATGGATCGAAAGAC
The DNA here is from genome assembly GCA_035266925.1 of Sunxiuqinia sp. Lineage (GTDB taxonomy): Bacteria > Bacteroidota > Bacteroidia > Bacteroidales > Prolixibacteraceae > Sunxiuqinia. Next base: position 1,114 of record DATFMO010000432.1, read on the forward strand.
ATTTGCCAATATAAATTTCATATATCATCCAAACGACAGTATCCATATCCAGCTCACCGCAAACAAAAAACGAATTCCATTAATGGAAAGTGTCAAATTTACAGGAGATGCTTCTGAAACAAACAATCAAATAATCCAGTTTCAAGTTGCAAGAGAAAAACATAAACTGGGGTATGATGCAGTGGATAGAAAGACTGCATATAAGCTGGCGGAACGCGATTATGTAATATTGTTGAATGAAGTTAAAAATCAGCAACTGGCATTGGTCGATTCTTTTATGAATGTCTGCTCTGTAACAAAGGAAGCAGATGAATGGATAAAATTTTTTGCCACACAAACCTACTACTATTACATGGGTGATTATAGCTTTGATAATGATGTGTCCGAATCATATCATCATTATGACCCGGATATATCATCGTTTTCAAAGAATCAATTGATTGGCTGGTATATCCTAAAAAATAGGATTAACAACTATTTCAGTGCTGTGATCACGCCAATGATGTTAAACGAATTTTCACCAATGATGCAGGATATTGAAAAAGGGAAAGTCAATACCGATTCGTTGATAATTGATTTTTTGTTTAAAAATTCGATCAACAATTTATTAAACGAGTTGATCATTGCGGACTATTATTCAACTCAATTTAAAAAGCGGATTGTAACTGGCTATGAGCAGAACGAACAGCTTTTAAAATCAAAGCTTGCCGATCCTTTTATTTTCAATGCCCTGGAGGATAATTATAAGAAAACATCTCATCAAATAAATCATCCTCAAGAACTGACCAATATGGTTCTGAAAAAGATTGATCATACACCAATAAAAGAAACGATAAATAAAATCCTAAAAGAAAATAACGGAAAGGTTATTTATCTTGATTGTTGGGCAACTTGGTGTGCCCCATGCCGAGAAGAAATGCCCTATTCAAAAGAATTAATGGGAAAATTTAAAAATAAAAATGTATCATTCGTTTATGTGTGCATCGACTCTGAAGAGAAGATTTGGAGAAGTTTTTTATCCAATTTTCAATTAGCTGGAGGACAACACTACCTCTTAAATAAGGAACAGGGTAAATTTTTCAGAAACACGATGAATGTTCAAGGAATCCCTTGTTATTTTTTGATTGATAAAAAAGGGCAAATAATAGAACAAGGTTCGCATCTCCGTCCAAGTGACAAGCAAACAGAAATTAAAATAAATGAATTGTTGAATTAAGAATGATTACATGTGTCAATCGAGCACATTGCTCATTGTTGTTACGAATTTGCCATTCTCTTTCTAGTTGAAAAACTCAAGCGTGAGGACCTCTGCCAAACCGTTGTTGATTGAGTGATTAATCTCCATGTTCTCCATGTTTGAAAAATGCCTATCCGTTCCTGGGGAGATTCCGACCTTCGCCGGAATGACGGGTTCTGAAGAAGGCTTATTTCATTGCAAAACAAATCGATAGCACTTCTGTTATTACAAGAGAAACCTATTTTTTAGAACCTAAAACCTACTAAATGAAACGTCGTGAATTTATTCGAAATACAGCAGCAACCATGGCAGGCATGTCCGTGGTTGGATTGTCGTCATCCTTTAAAAAAGATGGAATACCCTATCGCAAGCTGGGCAAAACAGGTATGGATGTTTCATTGATTGGTGTAGGTGGCTATCATATTGGCGACCGAACAATCAGTGAAGCAACATCTATCAAGCTAATTCGGGAAGCGCTGGATCATGGCATCAATTTTCTCGATAATGCCTGGCACTACAATAATGGCCGGAGCGAGGAACTAATGGGAAAAGCGCTGTTAAACGGGTACAGAGAAAAAGCTGTGTTAATGACCAAACATCATGGTCGCGATCCAAAGACTGCACAGAAACATTTGGAAACGAGTTTGAAACGTTTGCAGACCGACTATCTTGATTTGTGGCAATTTCATGAAATAGAAAGCCTGGATGCGGTGGATAAAATCTATTCGAGTGGTGTGCTGGACTATGCACAGAAGAAAAAGGATGAAGGTGCCATTCGTCATATTGGTTTTACCGGGCATACCCGACCTGATATTCACAAGGCCATGTTGAACAAAGGATTTGACTGGGAAACTGTTCAAATGCCCATCAATGTGCTCGACCATCATTACCTGAGTTTTTCGCAGCAGATTATACCAGTACTTCAGGAAAAGAACATTGGAATCATTGGTATGAAGTCGGTCGCCTCAGGAGCAATAGTCAATGAGGGTATTGCAACTATTGAAGAATGTTTACGGTTTGCAATGACCTTGCCGGTATCCTCCGTTATTTCAGGCATGAATAACCTGAAGCATTTCCGGCAAAATCTGGCTATTGCCCGGAACTTCGAACCGATGACCAAGGATGAAATTGAAATCTTGCTTGACAAAACATACAAGCCGGCGCAAGGTGGAAAACACGAGTGGTATAAAAAGCAGGTTTAATTGAATTAGGTTCTTTTTGGGTAAAAAGAATGGTTATTCTTTCAGGAATGTCAATGTAAAGTTGATGCTAATTATTTATTAATTTATTCATTCACCCGTCTGAGAACAAGAATCTTTACCTAGTTTTATTGGCAATCCAACCAAAACTTTTTTTCTAAAATCGAGGTTAATTTAATTTAATAATAGCCAATAATCCATTGATTTTATGTTGTCTGACAAAATTGTGGAAGTAGTTATGAATAATAATGAAACGCTTGTTAATAATGAACTTGCTTACAGGTATGAGGTGCATATCGACGGATATTTGGCTAAAATAGATTACCAGAAAAATGGCGGTCAAATTTTTTTGAATCATACCGAAGTACCAATTGAACTAGAAGGAAAGGGAATTGGCTCGAAATTGGTTACCCTGGTTTTGAATGACATTGATCAACAGGGCTTGAAACTTATCCCGTTCTGTCCGTTTGTGAAAAAATATATTCAGAAACATCCTGAATGGAAGCGAATTCTGGTTCGACAATCCTAAAAATGATAGTATGATGGAAAATGAGATCAGCAAAAAAGAGTACACCAATGGTGAATTGACGATTGTTTGGAAACCTAATAAATGTATGCATTCCGGTGTGTGCACTCGTTTGTTGCCCAATGTATACAAACCGATTGAGCGTCCGTGGATCAAAATAGAAAATGCCACGACAGACGAGTTGAAAGCACAGGTTGATCGCTGTCCGTCGGGAGCTTTAAGTTATTACATGAATAAGAAGTAAGAATAAATTGTAATTTGAAGCAATTACTCTTTTTCACTCAGTTCAAGCCAGCGCATTTCTTTTTCGTCCAGCTTTTTGGTGACTTCGCTAAAGCGATGCGATTTTTCCGTTAATTCGTCTGGGGACAATCCCCCGGAGTTCATCGTGAGTTCCAGCTCGGCTTTCTCGTTTTCCAACTGACCAATTTCCTGCTCAAGCATTTCGAACTCCCGCTTTTCGTTGAAACTCATTTTGTTAGTGGGCTTTTTCTTTGGCTTCTCAGCTGCAGGCTTAGGTTTGTTTCCTGCCTGGGCTTTCTTTTCTTTTTCCTCGTCTTCAAGCACCTGGTTACGGTAAATGGTATAGTTGCCCGGGAAATCCTTGATTTGTCCATCACCTTTAAACACAAAGAGGTGATCCACAATTTTGTCCATGAAATAGCGGTCGTGTGACACGATAATCACAGAGCCACCAAAGTTGGCCAGGTAATCTTCAAGTACATTCAGGGTCATAATGTCGAGGTCATTGGTCGGCTCATCGAGGATCAGGAAGTTTGGATTCTGCATTAGGATGGAGCAGAGATACAAACGCCGACGTTCTCCGCCACTCAACTTTTCAACCAAATTGTACTGGCTTTCAGGTGGAAAAAGGAAGCGCGTTAACAGCTGGCTGGCCGTCATCTTTTGGCCATCTTCAAACTCAATGACTTCCGCAATGTTTTTGACAACATCGATTACTTTTTCATCATCTTTAAAGCTGATGCCGTCTTGGCGGTAATAGCCAATTTTGATGGTCTGTCCCCAGTCGATTGTTCCCGAATCGGCCGGAACCGCTCCGGTGATTACATTCAGGAAAGTTGATTTTCCAGTTCCGTTTTTGCCGACGATCCCAACTTTCTCGAAGCGATAGAATTTGTAGGTGAAGTTTTCAATTAGCTTCAGATCGCCATAAGCTTTGGAAATATGGTCGAGTTCCAATATTTTTTTGCCCATTCGTGACGCAGCAACGTTCAGCTCCAGTTTGTCATCCTGCCTGGTTTGACTGGCTTTATCTTTTAATTCGTAAAACTGATCGACACGATATTTGGCCTTGTGTCCTCGAGCTTGTGGCATTCGGCGCATCCATTCTTGCTCAGTGCGCATCAGGTTTTTTGCTTTTTCGGTAGCGGCCACTTCTTGTTCAATCCGTTCTTGCCGTTTTTGCAGGTAGTATTCATAATTCCCCTGGTAATCGTAGATTTGGTTCTGATCAATCTCAATGATTTCATTACAAACCCGATCGAGGAAATAGCGATCGTGTGTAACCATGAACAACGTGCAATTCGTTTTTGTGAGGTAGCTTTCCAGCCACTCGATCATGTCCAGGTCAAGGTGGTTGGTGGGCTCATCCAGCATCAACAGGTCCGGATCGTTGATGAGTATGTTGGCTAGTGCCAGCCTTTTCTTTTGTCCACCGGACAGTTCCCTCACGAATTGATCGAAATCGTCAATTTTGAGCTGGGTCAGAATTTGCTTCACTTTCACATCAAAATCCCAGGCATTGAGCTCATCCATTTTGTTAGTGAGTGCTGCAATGGCCTGTTGGTCATTGTGGCGAACTGCCGCTTCAAATTGGCCAATCACTTCGAGCGCCGGATTATCAGAGCGCAAAGCTTCCTGCAGTACAGTCAGATTTTCATTTAATGTCGGATCCTGGCGGAGGTAGCCAATTTTAATGTCGTTGGTTGTGGTAATTTGCCCGCCATCAGGACTGTCATTGCCAGCAAGGATCTCCATCATAGTGGTTTTTCCCGCGCCGTTTTTGGCTATTAGGGCCACTTTCTGGTCCTTGAAGATCGTGAATGAAATATTCTCGAACAGCATCTGCTCACCATAACGTTTCGAAATCGATTCTGCCTGTAAATAGGGGATCATACTTTTTTCTTTTGCGCAAAAGTAGAAATTATAATTGGCAATTAACAGGATATAGGGAGCGTTATCATTTCATTTTGATAGATGCGATATGCTGGATAAGAACCCGATCTTTTCAAATGATCAGCCCCATGCCGTTGTTTGGCGAAATCCACTTTTCCAACTTAACTTCAAATTGAACGACATGGATATCCATCCAGGCTTTAAAATTGAAATTGGTTGAAAAAATTCTTCACACAGAAAGGACTTCCTTATTGGTCAAGGTAGATCATCTTTTAAAAAATGAAGGAGAAAAGGAAGATTGGTGGGAACAACTATCAACGGAAGTTCAACAGGCTATTCTTGAAGGCTTGAAGGATATCAGTGAAGGATATATTTTGGCTCACGAAGAAGTTTTACAAGAAGCTAAACAGCGTTATGATTTCTAATATGCAGTTGGTATGGACAACAAAGGCAAAGGTGACTTATTTTGCAGTCTTGGATTACTTGAAAGCAAGCTGGACACAAAAAGAATTGTTCAATTTTTAAAAGAACTGAAATCGTTTGAGATGCCATCAAAAAGAATCCTGAAATATTTCCAGCCTCAATAAAATACAAAGCCATACGAAGAGCAGTTATTGATAAAAATAATTCATGTTTTTATAGCATAAACCGATACAACAAGAAAATTTTCTTACTTACATTCTTTGATAACAGACAAGATCCGAGCAAACTAAGGCTCACCCCTTAATTAAATCTTCAATAATCTTTTTACTCTATTGGGTTGTTAGCCTGTTAACATTTATTTTTGTTTGCATCATTCTAAAAAGATCGTAGAACACATGTTAAAAAAAGAACGTTATCAGCGGGTCATTGAGTACTTTCAGAAAGCCATGCCCATTGCCGAAACCGAGCTGGAATATGTAGATCCTTATCAATTATTGGTGGCTGTGATCTTATCCGCGCAATGTACCGACAAACGCGTTAATCAAATTACCCCGGAACTATTCAAACGTTTCCCAAAGGCAGAGCTGATGGCCGAAGTGGAACCTGCCGAAGTATTCGATTACATCCGCTCATGTTCGTATCCAAACAACAAGGCCAAACACTTGGTGGGTATGGCCAAAATGCTAGTGAACGATTTTAAAGGCGTAGTGCCTGATGATGTGAATGAATTGCAGAAGCTTCCGGGAGTGGGGCGGAAGACGGCCAACGTGATTGCATCGGTCGTGTATGAGAAGGCTGCTTTTGCTGTAGATACGCATGTTTTCCGGGTGGCCAACCGCATTGGGTTGACAACCAACTCGAAAACACCTTTGGCAACCGAAAAGGAATTGATGAAATATTTCCCGGAAGAAATTGTGCCTTTAGCACACCATTGGTTGATACTTCACGGACGTTACACTTGCCTGGCGCGATCGCCAAAATGTAGCAAATGTGGACTGACTGATTGCTGTAAGTATTATGAAAAACTTGAGAAAAAGAAGGTTGCGAAATAGGGATTTGAAGTTGATGTAAGTGGAAAAGAAATCAGACCATTAAGTCTTTTATTTCTTTTATTGGTGAAAACTTTATAGTTAATATTAAATACACTTTAAGTGTTAAAATCAGTGGGTAAATTTATCGATCAATCACTTTGTTATTTTATCAAACTTTGTACTTTTGCTGCTAATCTCTAACTTAAAAAAAAGTGTTATGGCTTACGTAATTTCAGATGAGTGCATCGCATGTGGAACTTGTATAGACGAATGTCCTGTGGACGCGATTGCTGAAGGTGATATCTATACAATTGACGCCGACCTTTGCACCGATTGTGGCTCTTGTGCCGAAGTTTGCCCGGTTGACGCAATTTCGATTGCCGAATAAACGGACAGCATAAATTTTAACAGCCCGTCATGATTTCATGGCGGGCTTTTTTGCTTTTTGTCGTTAGATAATAGTCCTTGATTATTTGCGTGTTCGCTAATTGCATTCCGTATTTCTTCAAACTCCCACTTTCCTGCTCCTAACTTTTTTCTATTTTAATTGGTCTTTGAAAATTTTTCTGAATTTTTCCAGTTTTGGAACAATCACGAACTGACAATATCCCTGCGATGGGTTCTTTTTGTAGTAATCCTGGTGGTAATCTTCTGCCCGGAAAAAGTTTTTCCACGGACTGATTTCGGTGACTACCGGCTTGCCAAAAACATTTTCGTCATTCAATTTTTGCTTCAGTTTTTCACCTGTTTCTTTTTGCTGTTCATTATGATAGAATATGACGGAGCGATATTGTGTGCCAACATCAGCTCCCTGGCGGTTGAGTGTCGTTGGGTCGTGGGTTGACCAAAATACTTCCAGCAGTTCTTTAAACGAAATCACTGTCGGGTCAAACTCAATTTCAACGACTTCGGCATGCCCAGTTCGTTCGGTACAAACTTCGCGGTAAGAGGGATTGATAACGTCTCCCCCGGAGTATCCTGACGTAACCGACTCAACACCTTCCAATTCTTGAAAAACAGCTTCTGAGCACCAAAAACAGCCCTCGCCAAACGTTGCAATTTCCATGTTATTATTCTTTTGGTTTGTGTTTCCTGTTCCAAGTAGCAAACTGGCTACAACTAAAATAATCAGTTTCATGACATGATTGTATTATTTCCCGAGTGTTATTTTCGATTCTTAAAAAATAACACTCAGCTAATTCAATAACATGTCGCTGATTAATAAGTTGAGGTTTATGAGGCAAGCTGTTGCGATTGGTAGATGACATACCCATAGATTATAAAACGTACGATCCTAAACAAAGCAATGAGTACGAAGCGTTTCATGGGATATTCGGTTGTGCCTACCAACATGCTGATCGTTGACCAGGGTAACGGAGTAAGTGCTGCTGCAATGATCAGGAATGATCCGTATTTGCGAAAAAGTGGCCAGTACTTGCTGAAGAATTTTCGACCTAAAAACCGAAAGAGAACAGTCCGTCGCAGAAAACGGCCTACTAAAAAAGCCAGGTAGCCGGCAGCGTATGAAACCGCAGCAAAAAAAGTGATGTTGAGAATGTATTGAAGTAGATCACCCTTGTGATAAGCCCACACCATAAAAAGTTCGGGAGGAAATAAGCCAAAGAAAACCTCTGAACCTACATAAATTGCATAGATTATCATCGGTTCGCTGTAAAATCGTTTTAGCCAAACCTCTTTGTTTTCATCAATGATGTATTCTTTGAATAGCAAATACAAGACTACTAAAACCGCCATCCAAATCAAGCCCTTCAATATATTTTTGAAAAGGAACTTAAACTTAGCGCGTAGATCCATGGGCTTTAAAAGTTAGTGATAAGCAGTTTTTTCTATGTAATATATTGAAAATTGATGCTTTAGATCGCATCAATCTTCGAGGCCAACTGATGATCCAGGTCGGTTACTTTACCTTCGCTATGTGTTGTCAGGGTAATTAACACTTTTTTGTAAGAGTGAATCAAAATGTCTGGGTGATGATCCATCCCTTGTGCCAATTCACCAACTTGATTGACAAAGCCTAAAGCTTCCATAAAATCATTAAACGTAAATTCTTTTTTCAACTTGTTATTTTCTGTTTTCCAATCCATAATGTTCCTTTTTCTTTTTTCAACAAGTTGAAATTGACAATGTTTAGTTTTTTCCCGAATCTAATTGTTGGAGTAGCCAAGCCATGTTTTCGCCCAGTGTCTGCATAATTTGCATGCCTTCCTGATCTTCGAGCACAGCACCAATTGGCCCGCCCATTGCGAAGTTCCAGTAGCTGGAGCCCGGAACGATCATCTGGCTGATGAGGAAAAAATTATTGAGCGTTTCGAAAGCATGCAATTGACCGCCACGTCGCACCGCGAGTACACCGGCGCCAACCTTTCGCTTTAGCAAGTGCCCGTTGCCTCGGGTGACATAACCGGCAACATCAATCAGCGCTTTCATTTCGGGCGTGATATCTGCAAAATAGACCGGCGAACCAAGAAGAATAGCATCAGCATCCAGCATTTTTTTTAGGGCCTCATTGAGCACGTCATTTTTAATGTGGCACTTTCTATCTGTAATCTCGCGGCATTTGCCACAAGCAGTGCAACCGTGAACCTGTTTACCTCCGAGTTGGAAGAATTCGGTTTCGATTCCTGCTTCATGCAGCGGTTCAAACACTTTTTCGAGTAGCAATTTGGTATTGCCGTTTTTACGCGGACTACCGTTTATTCCGAGTACTTTCATGCGTTGATTTTTGGTTATTTTGAGTTTGGGTTTTTATTTGCTGAAAACGTAAGATATGATATTCACGCCCATCTGCAATGCTTCCAGTCGTACAGATGCCGGGTCATCAAAAACGCCGGGAGCTTCCCATCCATCGGTAATGTTGGACTCATAGGTGTAATAGCAAACCAGCCGTCCATCAATAAACAACCCAAATCCTTGCGGGCGTTTTCCGTTGTGTTCGTGGATTTTGGGCAGACCTTTTGGAAAATCGTATTTCTGATGATAAATGGGGTGGGTTGGTGGAAGTTCCACAAAGTCCTGATCGGGAAAAACTTTCTTCATTTCCCGACGGATGTATTTGTCAAGCCCATAATCGTCGTCGATGTATAGAAAACCACCAGCCTCCAGGTACTTGCGGATATTTTCACTTTCCTGTTCCGAAAAAACAATATTTCCATGTCCGGTAATGTGAGCCAAGGGGTAGTTAAAAAGTTCAAGGCTTCCCGGGGCCACCTTGGCCGGATCCGGATCAATATCAGTACCAATGTCTTTATTGCAGAACTTGATGAAATAGGGTACTGCATTGATGTCGCTGTACCAGTCGCCGCCCCCGTTGTATTTGAGTAGCGCGATTTTAATATCGGATTTTTGGCTGAAAACAGAGACGGAAAAAAGTAAAAATAGTAACGTGATGATAGATGTTTTCATAACCTGCAAATGTTGGTCAACAAAGATAAAAAGAATGCTCAATTATCAGGGCGAAATTGAAAATCATTGGGAAGATGCCAATTTTTAAGAACCGATTAATCAGATAGCTGTTATCTTTGTCGAGAATTTAAGAACGATCACACCAATGAAAAAGAGTTTTACAACCCGATCTTTACATGTCCCTTTTCCAAAGAATGATGTTCATCGTGCTTTGGATATGCCAATATATGAGTCTGTTGCGTATGAATTTAACAGTGCCGAAGATATTTCAGCCAATTTCCGGGGTGAATTGCCAGGGCATGCCTATTCGCGGGCGACCAATCCAACCGTAGAATATTTTGAGCATAAAATGAAAGCTTTGACAGGCGCGCACCAGGCTTTGGCTGTGGCGTCAGGAATGGCAGCTATCTCAAACACGATTCTGGCGCTTTGCAAAAGTGGCGATAACATCATTTCCGGGAATCATTTGTTTGCGCATTCTTATGCTCTTTTTGATCAAAGTTTGCGTAATTATGGGTTGGAAACCCGATTCGTAGATACAACAGATACAGATGCTGTTGAAGCACTGATTGATGAGAACACGCGGGCCATTTATTTTGAAACGGTGACGAACCCGCAATTGGAAATTGCTGATCTTGCGGAACTGTCTGCCATTGCTAAAAAATACAATGTGATTTTGATTGCTGACAGTACCGTCACACCGCCTGTTATTTTTTCTGCCCGTCTGCAGGGGATTGACATTGAGGTGATGTCGACAACCAAGCACATCTCGGGTGGCGCCACATCGTTTGGAGGAGTCATCCTGGATCACGGGACTTTTGATTGGTCAAAGAATCCGAATCTAAAACCCCAGGTTGAGAAATTCGGTAAAGATACGTTCATTGCACGTTTGCGGAAAAACTACTACCGGAATACCGGCGGAGCCATGACAGCTCATACAGCGCACTACCAGATTTTAGGGCTGGACATGCTGGAACTTCGGTTTGAGCGTTCGTACCAAAACTGCATGAAGCTGGCTAGCTTTTTAAAAGAACATCCGCAAGTCACTGACGTGAATTATCCGGGCCTGGTGGATGCTGCGAATTACTCGTTAGCAGCTAAACAATTTGAAGGCAAGCCAGGAACCATCCTGACGTTTGATTTGGAGTCGGAGGAAGCCTGTTTTGCATTTATGAACCAGTTGCAGATGATCCGTCGGGCCACTAACGTGAATGATAACAAGTCGCTGATCATTCATCCCTGGTCGACAATCTATTCGGAGTTTTCAGAAGATGATCGGTTGGAGATGAAAGTAAATCCGACTTCCATGCGTTTGTCAGTTGGAATTGAGGCGGCTGATGACTTAATTGACGACATTGAGCAAGCGCTTAAAAATACGGAGTAAACTTTTCAAATTAAAATACCACAAAAAGAATAATCCTCTTCAAGTGACTTGAAGAGGATTATTTATTGTTCAGTGTTCAATTCGGTTAAAATAAATCTTTCTTTCTAAAGATAATAATACCAACCAGCGACAGGAATGCTGATATGATGATGATGATTGCAAATGCCCAGTCGTTTTGTTCAAGGGAGTTGGGCACGTTCATCCCGTATAAACTGGCAATCAGGGTCGGAATCATCAGTATGATTGAAATGGATGCCAACTGTTTCATCACCACGTTCAGGTTGTTGGAAATAACCGACGCAAAAGCATCCATCATGCCACTTTGAATGTCGGAATAGATCTGTGACATCTCCAACGCCTGTTTATTTTCGATAATGGCATCTTCCAACAAATCTTCATTCACCTCTGTAATACTTCTTTTTAAAGAATTCCGCAGCTTGGCCAGCACAATCTCGTTGGCTTTCAGCGAAGTTATGAAATAGACCAGGCATTTCTCCATTTTTAAAAGTTTGTTCAACTCTTCATTTCGAATTGATTTTTCAAGCTCTTGTTCGATCTGTCCCGTTTGCTGATTAATCTGTTTCAAGTAACGCAAGTAGGTGCTCCCCGAACGCAGGAACAGTTTGATAATGAAATTTAATTCATCGTGAACAGGTAGCGTTTGTCCACTTCGATAGAGTGTCGGCTGTTCAAAGGTCAACACTTCATTGATGGTTGAGCAAAGCGTAATGGTCACATTGTTAATCATGAAAATACCCAGGGGCAAGGTGTAATAAGGCACGCCATTGGCAGGGTTATCAACCGGTATTCGTAAGATGATCAACGACCAGTCATCGTCAAATTCGTAACGGGGTCGCTCATCAATGTCCAGAATATCCTGTATGATATCTGGTGGCATATTGAATTCGGTTTGTAATTGTTCAATCTCATCTTTTGATGGTTGAACAACATTAATCCAACATCCTTTTTGGGCTTGTGGAATCTCAACATATCCACCGAAGCTTTTAAAGATTTTTAGCATGACATTGCCTCCTTTTGTTTTGTCTGCAGGAGGCATAGGAAAGTATGGCCCCTACAGCGAGGTTAATAATTCAGATTTCGTGTGATACGGGCCTTCGTCCATGTGTTAATTTTTGCAATTACCGGTGCAAAGCTAGTTAAATCTTATTTAAAAAGACCAAAAAATCACTGGTTATTTTTCTTCATTATTTTGATAACACTTCTGGCAAACAGCATTTGGCTGACTGTATGCAGGTTGATCAATAGCTGTTTTATAGCTGAAGACATAAAGCTCCAATAAACACGCGTTTTTTGAAGCATTGGTTTAATTACTTCGCTTGCTCTAACAATTACTTTGCAGGATAGTTTCCTGAAAAAATGCTGATTTAGTTAAAAAGCTTTTTGAGTTCGTTCCCCAGTTTTTTAACAGACTTTTCAACCTGTTTTTGAGTGGATTTTTTCACTTCATTTTCAATTTGCTTGCGTGCTTTGCTTAGATCCAGTGAAACATCCGGCTTTTTTAAATCACCCTTCACCAGTACCGAAACATCCAGTTTTTGGATGTTTTCTGATCCCGGAAGAAACCCGAGTCCGTTTTTGATGTCACCGCTTAGATCGTCTTTGTTGACCCTAAAATCCATCGCCAAATCCAACTTTTGCGCCACTGAAACATTCCCATGAATGGCGACATCCTGGTCAGCAATTTTGGTTTGGAACGGTTTGATCGCCACGTTCCCATGATCAATGCTGAAGTGAGCTGTGAAATCATCCACCTTCACATTTTTCAGCTTTTCCTTCTTGATGAAATTTTTGATTTGATCAAACGTTGGCGAATTTACGATTTGTAGGTTTTGTGTGTTAAACAGACCACTTCCATCCAGCGATGATGCAATGATGTCGAGTTTCTCATTGAATTGTCCTTTAAAATTGATTTTTGATGAAATATTTCCCTGGCTTCGTGCAGCAATCGGCATGTATCGCTGCATCATGCCAAACGACTGATATGCGGCTGGAATTTTGAAAGAATTGATGTCCATGCTGAAATCAAATGTCGGGCGATTGGCTTTGTTACTCGTGTAGTTTCCGTTCATAGTCAACTGTCCCTGCAACATCTCCATATTCAGTTGTTGAAGTTGCAGCATGTGGTCTTTAACCTGGATCACCCCGACGATATTTTTGATCTCCATTTGGTCGAAGGTTGCCCGATTGACATTCGATTGAAAGAGCAGATCAAGATTGCCTGGAACCTGGAAAGCGATGACACTGTCTTGAGTTGTCGTGGCAGCCGTTGTATCTGGTTCTGCCATCAATGAGGCCAGTTCATTAAAATTCAGGTAATTTGACTGCAAGTTGAAATTTCCTTTCAACGTTTTATCCAACAAGAAATAGGGCAGGTAGTTGGATAGTTTTCCATTCAACTCGAAATCACTTTGTCCGGTTTTTGCTTTGAAAGCTGATAAATCAATTGCAGTATTGTTGATTTTCACAGTTCCTGAATTAATCTCTACCGGACGGGTGATTTGTGGCGTTTTTATTTTGAAATTGTTGAATTTGAATGTTCCGTTCGACGAAACCTGCTGGTAGTCCTGTTGTTCGATGGCCGACATTTTACCACGCACCGCCAGTTGACCATCCATTACACCACGAAGTTCGACACTGTCCATCGGGAAAACCTGGTTGAGTTGCGTGAAATCAATTTTCCCTTTAAACGAAGCATCAAACAGTGGATCCGTTGCCGGGTGGGTGAGGGTCAGTTTCATATCCACTGGGTTGTTGCGAATTTGAGCATGCCCCTGCGATACTTTAACGACCATCAGATCCATGTCGCCTTGTGGTTTGTTCACAGTACTTTCCAACGAGATCTGCTCTACTTTTTCAGGTGACCCTGCATATTGCATGCTAGCATTTTTAACGAAGAGATGCGTGTTAATTTCCGGGTAATTGTCTTCGTAGTACCATCCTTTTACATGTCCTTCGAAACCTGCTTTTCCCGATGTCTTAAATTTCTCAAGGTAACTCTGGTAGCTTTTGGGAACCATCGCCAATAGCGTCGCAAAATCACTTTGTGGTTGCTTAAACTGAAGGTCGAAATACATACTATCCGAGGGCATTTCAAAACGTCCACTGATAGCCAGCGGCAAATCATTCAGGTGCAGCGACGTTTCTCCTAGTATGAAGTTCATTTTGTCGTAATCAACACTGAGCTGACTATTTACTTTAAGTACCGTATTGGCAATGTATTCAGTCGAGTCGTAATTCAAAACAAATTCACCAACTTTCCCATCAATATTGAAATTGGTGACCGTGCCTTCTGCCTGGCCACTGGACTGAATATTGGAATGAAGCAACTTGACCAAAACATTAGATGCTTCATCTTTGTATGTCAGGTTTAAATTTTGGATGTCAATATCCTGCAGATCAATAGCCATGCTTTTTCCACCTTTATCAGCATTTGATTGTGGAACTGAATCTTCTGGCATCGCCAGGTCCCAGTTGGTCAAACCATCCTCGGTCGACAACAGGAAGATGTTGGGATTGTTAATTGTCAAGCTCGATATCTTCAAGCCTTTCTGTTTAAAAAGATCACCGAGTGATATAGCTGTTGCGATACTTCCAACATTGGCCAGCGTGTCGTCCTGAAACTGATCTTTCCCGGTTACGGTGAGGTTATCCAGTTCAACCTGTACATTAGGAAAACTTTTGAACAGGCTCAGGCTGAAGTCGGAAAACTCAACCTTGGCATTCACATTTTTATTGATTGTTGTTTTTACCTTTTCCAGCAGAGGGCCTTTGAAGGCAATTGGAATGATGATAGCTGCTCCGATTAGGACAGCCAATATGATTGCAACGATAAGGGCAAATTTTTTCATGTCAAATTAGAATTTTCGTTCAAAATTAATTCACGCAATAAATTAATTGCAGTTTGCGACGAACGAAGGATGTTTCGTTCCCTGTTGTGCGCAAATACATAACGTTTAACCAGGATGTTCTGTTGTCCGGCAACGGCGATCCACACGGTACCAACCGGTTTCTCTTCAGTCCCTCCTTCAGGACCGGCAATGCCTGTAGTCGCTATCGCGTAACCTGTATTTAATGCTTTCTTTACACCCAAAACCATTTCTGTGGCCACCTCTTTGCTTACAGCGCCTTGTTTTTGTAGCGTTTTTTTGTTCACGCCAAGTAAGGTTTGTTTAACATCATTAGAATATGCCACAATGCCGCCTTTAAAGTAGGCTGAACTACCGGCATTTTCAGTGAACAGATGCGCAATGTTTCCACCTGTACAACTCTCAGCAATTGCCAGTGTCGCATTGGCTTTCACCAACAACTGGCCGGTCACTCCGGCCAGTGTGTCTCCGTTATAGCCAAAGATATGTTCAGGAATGATTGTTTTTAAAATCTCGATTTGGCGCTCAACTTCAGCCACAAGTATTTTGGGATCGGTGCCATAAGCGCTCAATCGCAACCGCAGCATCAACTGGCTGGGCAGATACGCCAACTTGATGAAATCCGGTAACGCTGTTTCCCAATGCTCGATTCGTTCTGCCAGTGCAGATTCCGGGATGCCATACAGCAACACTGTTTGATGATAGATGGATTTGGCTTTCCCGTTTTTACGCAGTCTGGGCAGCACTTCTTCTTCCATGAGCGCTTTCATTTCAAACGGCACGCCGGGCATGCTCACAAAGATGGTGTTGTTTTGTTCGAACCACATTCCCGGTGCTGTTCCTTTTGAGTTGTGCAAGACGTTGCATTTTTCAGGAACCAATGCCTGGTCGCGGTTTAGCTGATTAACTTTGATGTTTCTGCGGGAAAGTCGTTCAGTTACATGTTGCAGAACGCTTTCATCAATGACCATTCCGCAGTCGAAATATTCGCACAACACTTTTTTGGTAATGTCGTCTTTTGTTGGCCCCAAGCCTCCGGTGATCAGCACCAGGTCAGCATGTTTTTCGGCTTCTGCCAGCGCATTTTGAATATGGTGGTGATCGTCGTGGACCGAGGTAATTTGAAAAACTTCAATGCCATTCAGGTTGAGCTGTTCGCCCATCCAGGCAGAGTTGGTATCCACAATTTGCCCAATCAGTATTTCGTCTCCTATGGTGATGATTTCTGCTTTCATTTGTCAGTTTCGAGTTGCAGGTTAAAAGTTTCGAGTTGCAGGTTTCGAGTTACGAGTTACTTTTCCTTAACGCTTTTAATCGTTGTAGCAGCGTTGGATGCGAATAGTGCACAAACACATACGCTGGGTGAGGGCGGAGGTTGCTCAGGTTTTTCACTGATAGTTTTTTCAAAGCCGTTGCTAATGGTTTGTCATCATAATTTTCGGCTGCAAAGGCGTCAGCTTCGTACTCGTTTTTCCGGGAAAAGATGTTCATGCCAATTCCAATGATGGATGATAGTGGCGAATACAAAACACCGAAGGCAATCAAGCCGATTTGAAAACTTGGTTTATTGACGCCTAAGGCTTCTGATAGCGCCGGATTACCAATGAACAGTGAGAAAATGTACAGCATGACGCCAGTTTGAATGATTCCCAAAATAAGGCTCCAGATGATGTGTTTCTTCTTGTAGTGGCCAATTTCGTGGGCTAGCACAGCAACCAGTTCCGGCACTTCCATGTCGTTGATCAGCGTGTCGTATAGAACGATTCGCTTTTTGGACCCAAGGCCGGTAAAGTAGGCGTTGGCTTTGGTGGACCGTTTGGAGCCGTCGATCACAAAAATATTATCGAGCTTGAAGCCAACTTTGGCTGCAAAATTTTGGATGGCCTGCTTCAACTCAGCATCTTCCAACGGTGTTTGTTTGTTGAATAAGGGCACGATCAGGCTGGAATAAAACATGGCCATAAAAATCGAGAATCCGCTGATGACAACCCATACATACAACCAAAAGAGCGAGCCGGTTTTCATATAAATGAAGATAATTAATGCGAGCAATCCGCCACCAATAATTACACCAATCAGCCAGCTTTTCAGCTTGTCTAAAATGAAGGTCTTTGCTGTGGTTTTGTTAAAACCGTATTTTTCTTCAATCACAAATGTGCTGTAAATAGAGAAGGGTGTCGTCAAAATATCTGAAGCCAGCAATAAAATGCCAAAGAAAAGTAACGCCTGCCAGATCGGGTTCGTGGAAATAGCAGCAGCCCAATGGTTGACCAATGCAAATCCCTGGAAGAAAAACATCCCGATGATCAACACAAAACTGAACGAACTGGTGAGCATTCCAAAGCGATGATTCGTTTTGGAGTAAGCTTGTTGCTGGCGGTATTTTTCTTCGTCGTAAATGTCATTTACTTCGTCGGGGAGTTTGTCACTCCATCGTGTTGTGTTTAAATAATCAAGGTATCGTTCAAGAATGAAATCAAATACAAGAATGCCAATAATGATCCAGAATAGGGTTGTCATGTGTTGTGTTTTAAAATGCTTTCAAAGGTAAAAAAAGCAGTTGGATTTGAATTGAATTTGAGGCAGAGAATAACTGGTGTTTCCAGCCGATTTTCGCCAATTTTAAAAGAATTATTTTTCTGCAACAATTCGAATGACTGAAGCGTTCCCAACATGAAATTGACCTTCTTCGTGGTAGATTTCTTCCTTCACAATTGAAAGCTTTGAACAGGATTCAAAATCTGTATGAAGTTCTTCTTCTGAAAAAAGCATGTCAATATCTCTAGGGCCGCCTGTGTCGTTATGAATTTGCTCTTTGGAATAGCATTCCATAATCAAGTGTCCACCGGGCTTTAAAGATGAAAGGTATTTTCGGTGGTATTCACGGCGTTTTTTTAATGGCACGTGGGTAAAAACCAAGCCGATGCAATCGAAATCGTTTTCCGGTAGTTGGATGTTTTCGTAGTTGTTAATCAGGTAGTTGATTTGAACGTTTTTTGATTCTGCTAATTTTTCGGCTTTCTTCTTGCCTTCAATACTCGAATCAAAAGCTGTCACATCCCAGCCCAAAGTGGCTGCAAAAACAGCATTCCGGCCTTCGCCTTCACCGGGCATCAATATTTTTCCTGCCGGTAATTTCTCAATTTCTTGTTTGAAAAATGAATTCGGTTCGGTGCCGTACACATATTCTTCAACAGCAAATCGTGCATCCCAAAAGTTTGTCATGATATAAATTTTCTAGGTGAAACAATTGAAAGCCTCGTAAGTTTTCATGATCATTTTAAGACTAAAACTTCTCTTTCAACAGTCGTCTTTGTCAGTTGCAATCCAAAATTCTTTTTTAAGTAGTTATTCAATTCTGT
>DATFMO010000433.1:0-14766 GCA_035266925.1 Sunxiuqinia sp.
ATTGACACATCCCCGCTGAACTGATGATGTATGATAAAAGAAAACAGGTCTTGATTTTTCCCCATGAAAATTCGCTTCAGCGCGTGCAGATTAACAATATCTTCTATTTTTTCCTGTTTATCGAATGCTGCATCAGAAATATTCCCCGCAATGTTTTGCTCCAGAAGCTTCTGGTTCTGTATTTTTTCACGAACCTTCAGGACGAGGAGCTGCTTTTCTTCCTCATTCAGTAAATCCTGAATGGAGAGCCGTGTGCGGAAACCTTCTGCTTTTCTTAAAGGAAGATCCCTGTTGGCTTCCACGATCCTATAAAAATTAGTCTGCTCTTTTAGGTAATGCTTGTCCCGCAACATTTTTAACCGCAATACTTTTTCAACCACCTGAACCCGCTTTTCGATGTGATTGAGGTATTCGATAATCTGTTGTTGTATTTCAATAAGGTTATGGATGCTGTCGTTCAGTGCCAGGCGTAACCGGTGGACAATTAGCTGCAACTCTGCATCGGCCGCTGTTTTAAAAAACAAGTCGTCCTGCAATACGCGCTCCACAGCTTTAATCACACCTTCCAGTGCATCACGTTGGTTTCTGATATCCGTAAGTTTCTCCTTCTTGATTTCGAAGTTCGTTTCTGTCTTATAAGTTTCATCGGTATTGTTGCGAAGCGTTTTTACATTTTGCAGTGTGATTTGGTTGATCCTGCGCAAATGCTTCTTGATCTTAATCAAATACTGATCCCGTTTACTGGCCTGGTTTTCCTTTAGATAATATGATTGGTTGTTTTTAATTTGATTCAGGTTCTCCTGAATATAGAGGACATGTACGGTTTCGTCCACTTCAAGAAATTCCTCAAAAAATTCCTGCAACCTCGAATCGAGACTAATTTGGGCCTGGTTTCGGAAAAGAAGGTCAAAAGCAGCCAGCCGCTCCAGCTTCTCGGTATCGTCGTCAACCAGCGGTAACACCATCTCTTCCTGTATGGGAAACATCCGCTTGTCAAACAAAGCCGACAATAGTTTCCGGTGTTTGTACAGTTCCCCAAGCAGATCTTCTATTTTTTCAAATTTGGACATTTACGTGATTTTATCCCTTAAATTGTAGATACCTGTTGTTATTCAACTTCCACCATCCGCTTCATCGTATCAAAAAAGGCCTGGAAGAAAGCTTCATCCTTGGTATAGTCGCAAAGATTCTTCAGCCTCCTTAGCTCCCTGTGCTCCGGAATCTCGCCCAGCCATTCCACTCCGGAAGGTTTGTAGGCTTGAGTATTTGCGCGGTTTATTGTTCATCGTTTCTCTTTATTCGGTTCAAAATCTCGGTCGTAAAATCGTCCATTCTCGAAAATGCAAACCATTTTTAACCAAATCTTTTATCGACGCTCCAATGTGGTACAACTCTTTTTGGTCGAGCAACAGAAATCGGTCGTGTGCATCGGCTATGGTTTTTATTGCAATTTCAGGATATTGCCCGTTGTGTTTTTTTATATCCAAGTGCAATTGCTGGCTAATATGTTTGGTGTAAATGGTGGCCACAACATCCTTGTTGCGCTTGGCCAAAAGCATTAGCACGGTTTCGTCGATGTAATTATCGACGAGCATAATATTTTTTGTTGCTTTTTTAATCAGTTCGGTCAAAAACACATAGGCATCGAATATTTGTCCTTCAAAAAAAATTCCCTTATCGGGCGCCTTCTCCCGGCTTTCCAATGCACTAAAAACCTGTTCGAATTTATGATCAGTTTCCAATTGTTTCATTTCAATTTTATCCAATCGCTGAAATAAACCTGCATTCCCTAATACCAATTTGCGCATTGCCACAAAAGCATTCATGATCTGAATACTTACTTTTATTGCTGTTTCGCTGCGCAACACAGCCGATAACATAGCAACTCCCTGCTCGGTAAATGCATAAGGCAACGAAGAAGAATGTTTTAATGATCCAAACCGGTCACAATTTGTGACCAGTTCATTTTTCTCATTTTCAGATAATTGAAATCTGAAGACATCCGGGAACCGGTCAATATTACGTTTTACTGCTTGATTCAACACTTTTGTATCAACCGAATAAACCTCAGCCAAATCCCGATCTATCATCACCTGAATACCTCTCATGGTGAAAATCCTGTTTTCAATTTCCTTTTGGTTAATTGCCATTTCCATTCATTGCAGTTTTTAATAAATGTCACGCAAACAATCGTCTGCAATTGACCAGATAAAAGATACTAACTTATTGTGTGAGGCAATATTCATGAAATACCTTAGATTACCAACATTGTGGATTTCTTTTAAGCTCCGAATTTAACCAGAAAAAATCTATTCCCCGGTGTCTTCTTCCGCAAATCCGTCGAAAAGTGCGAGCATTCGAATGAACCCTTGTGATTTTTTATGTAGGGTAAATGTAGAAATTATCAATTGTGATATTCAAATTTGGCCTCCTGCTTTTTCAACAGTGGTTTATAATTTTGTATTCACTGTTGTCCGGTAAAAAAAACAGTTTGTCCGCTACACGGAAGAGTCCTCTGTAGAGCCTGTGCCGATCCATCGGGAAGAAAAAGTGTTGTAGAAAAGACAGGACATCTTTGAATGAAAAAAGGGACAGATTCTTCATCCATCCCTTCCTTTGTAGCGACAGCGAGACTTGAACTCGCGACCTTGTGATCATGAATCTATATGTTGTTTATTTTACACATTTAATCTATATTTGTCGATAATAAACAACATCTATGAGGACCAAGAAACAAACATTACTTCCAAAGTTTCAAAAAATATTGGAACAGATGGGCGAAAATATAAAACTTGCCCGGAAGCGACGAAACCTGACGACCGTGCAGGTTGCAGAGCGGGCAGGAATTAACCGTTCCACGCTGTACCATGTTGAAAAAGGAAACCCCAGTGTTGCTCTTGGGGCTTATTTTAATGTTCTCCGGGTACTGGGTCTGCAGGATGATTTTCTGAAACTGGCAGCCGACGATGAGTTTGGTCGGAAATTACAGGATTTGAAGCTAATTGGGAAATAGACCATGGCAGATAAAACAGATATATGGGTATATGCGGATTGGAAAGGTATGACTTCCCCAAAATGTATCGGGATCCTGTCGGCACAACAAGCTAAGGGCCGGAAAGCATTCAGCTTTTCATACGATATCGACTGGATTAATTCTCAGGAACAAATGCTGCTCGATCCTGACATTACCTGGTACAGTGGGCAACAATACCCAAACGGAAAGGAAAACTTTGGTGTATTCCTGGATTCCATGCCTGACACCTGGGGAAGAACATTGATGAAAAGACGCGCTGCAATATATGCCAGGGAAGAAGGTAGGCCAGTTCCGGTATTGTATGATATTGATTTTCTATTGGGTGTAGATGATTTGTGCAGGATGGGTGCCTTGCGGTTTAAAAGAGAGCCTGACGGAGAATTTCTGGACAATGATCCTATGTCCCCAACGCCGCCCTGGGCAAATGTCAGGGAATTGCAGCACGGCGCGGAGCTGATAGAATCCAACACAGAGACAGCTGAGATTAAAAAATGGCTTGCCATGCTGATGGCTCCCGGGTCTTCTCTCGGCGGTGCCAGACCGAAAGCGAATATTCTGGATACGGATGGTCATCCATGGATTGCCAAATTTCCATCGAACAATGACACGGTGAACAAAGCCGCATGGGAATACCTCGCATACAAGCTTGCTATTGACGCCGGCATTGAAATGGCAGAATCAAGACTCGAACATATTGCCGGGAAACATGATACGTTTTTCACGAAACGGTTTGACAGGGATAAGCAAGAGCGGATCCACTTTGCTTCAGCTATGACCATGACAGGAAGAAACGAAGAACTCATCCGGGACGAAACCCCTTCGTATTTGGATATCGTAGAGTTTATCCAATTCTCAGGAACACATGTGGATGAAGATTTGAAGCAGCTTTGGAGAAGGATTATTTTCAACATACTTATCTCCAACACGGATGATCACCTTCGGAATCATGGTTTTATTCTTACCAATGAAGGTTGGCGTTTATCCCCGGCATATGATGTCAATCCGTCAATTGACAAAAACGGGCTTGCATTGAATATAGACATGGATAATAATGTGCTTGATTTAGAGCTTGCCAAAAGTGTAGGTCCTTTTTTCCGGCTGAGCGAAAAAGAAATGGGCAATATTCTTGAAGTGGTAAAATCATCTGTGTCCGACTGGCAACGGATAGCAAACCAAATAGGGATACCACGAAGCGAACAAACAATCATGGCTGCTGCATTTAAAGTGTAGAAATTTCTATAGCTTTTGGCATATCGGAAAGAAGATAATAGCCTTATCTTTGAAAAAAATCAAAAAGCTTCATTCCTTTTTCGAACTGTAAAACTGATTGTTTCATAAAAAATCATAAAATGAATATTCATCAAATTGTTATTACACAGAAAGAAAAACTGACAGATCAACTCAGCAGGCAGGAGTTGGCTCTTGGGGAGATAATTTTTAACAACGGCCAGTGTCAAATATTATCTCAATCAGCTGCTCGCTACGAACTAATTGTTACCGATGAATACAGAAATGATGTGGCGGAAGTTGCTTTGGACATCGAAGAAACGGGAACGATCTTCCCCGAAATCAAAAACGACGAAGATGCCGGGTGGAACAAAACCTCGTATGCCTGCCTGTTGCAAGTTGAAAGTGAAATGCACTTGCTGGATCCAAAGGAACACGTGGAGCATAAAAAATACACAAGGGAAGGAATGGTGAAACGGGTGTTGAAAGAACGTCAACAGAAAGCGGAAAAGGCTGATTACCGGATCCAGTGGGCAGACAATATTTACGGAGACCATATCCTTACCAACGAAAGGGGGATCAAATACAAAGTCTTCCTGCGTGATTTTGAATCCGAAACAGGCTACAGCAACAGCATGGACTCGCGCCTGAACAAGCTGGGAACAACCAAGCACATCATGTTTGCCTTTAATGCGTTAAAAGAAAACAAGGCAGTTTTCAACAAGCTGGGCAAGGCTTTTCCCTTTGTCGAAATCTATTGCGACCCGTTGAACAACTACAAGATAAGCTGGTATTATCCTGACAAATTGCCGGTTGAGGAACAACTGCTAATTTCACGCTACTTTAAAAACTCAAATTTTATTGAGGACGATAAAATTACCGGGTTGCTGAATTTTTTGGACGAGGCCATTCAAAAGCCACGAATTTGTGTCCGTCCGGAAGTGGCCGAAAAGATAGAGGCTGCTTTTGAAAAGAAAGTGTTGGAAGACCTGCAGGAAACGTTTACTCCCGATTTCAGTAAGATAAAGGCCGACCTGTACGATTACCAAAAGGAAGGCATCCAATTCGCCCTTTTCCGAAAAACAGCCATTATTGCGGACGAAATGGGGCTTGGGAAAACCATACAGGCCATCGGGGCCGCCGTGCTGAAAAAGGAATTATTCGGGTTTAGCAAAACACTGGTCGTTTGTCCCGCTTCGCTAAAAGAACAATGGAAAAAAGAAGTGGAAAAATTTTCCGACCAAAAAGCGCTGGTTGTACAGGGTATGCCTGACGAACGCGCGCAACAGTACAAAGACGACAGCTACTTTTTCTTCATTGTTAATTACGAAACCGTTCTGCGTGACCAGGTCGCGATTAATAAAGCGGGTATGGATTTCCTCGTCCTGGACGAAGCTCAGCGGGCCAAGAACTACGAAACCAAAACAGCCGCCTCATTAAAACAAATCAACTCCAAACAGAAACTGGCCATTACCGGAACCCCCATCGAGAACAAACTGATCGACATCTTTTCTATTATGAGTATCCTCGATCCGGAATTCTTCGGGCCTTTGTGGGAATTCTCGTACCAGCACTGCCTGTTCGATCCTGAAAGACACAACAAGATAAACGGTTATTACAACCTCCAAAAACTAAACAAACGACTGGAAAAGATTCTGATCAGGCGTGAAAAGCGGAAAGTAATTGACCAGTTGCCCAATCTCCAGCAGATTGATATCCCCGTCGAACTTTCACCTTTGCAAGCTGATTACCACGCTTCCTATGCCAAAGGACTGGCGCAGATTATTCGGAAAAAATTCCTTACGCCTTACGACCTTAAGCGGATGCAACTGCTCCTGGCCAATATGCGCATGGTGTGCGACTCCACTTATCTGATTGACGAAGAAACCAACGAGTCGCCCAAGTTGGATGAACTGAAGCACATTTTGCTTGACGAGCTAGATGTTCCCCATAAAAACACGAAGATCATCATCTTTTCTGAATGGATTAAAGTACACAAACTGATTGGAAGACTGCTGCGGGAAAATAATATCGGTTTTGTTGAGCTCAATGGAAAGATACCTGTCCCGTCGCGCGGAGAACTCATTCGTAAATTCGAATCGAACCCGCAGTACAAAGTGTTTTTATCTACCGAAGCAGGCGGATCGGGCCTTAACTTGCAAGCGGCCGACACGCTCATCAATTTTGAGCTTCCGTGGAACCCGGCCAAAAAGAACCAGCGCATCGGACGTATCGACAGGATCGGGCAAAAAAGCAACAAACTCACAATTTTCAACTTCATCGCCCGCAATTCTATTGAGACTCAAATCGCCTCGGGGCTGCTGGTTAAACAAAGCCTGTTCGACGGGGTGCTCGGCAATGCTGCCCGGACCAACTTCGTGGATTTTAGCACCAAAGGCCGTTCGCAGTTTATTCAGCAGTTGGAAGAATTTATCAACGAAACCGAACGAAAAGAACAGGAAGAAGAATTGGCCGTCGAATCCCTGCAACAGGAAGCATCGCAGGACGCTGACCCTCAAAAGGTTTCCGCAGATGAAATCGATTTTTCTGTGGATGATACGGAACAACAGGAGGAGTTGGCAGAAACCCATTCCGGCAATGGAGCTAAACAATCGGTTCAGGCTGGGGAGCTGGAAACGGTGATGAACAGTGGCATGCAGTTTCTATCCGGCTTGTTTAAAATGGCCACCGGGAAGGAAATGGGGATTGAAAACCAGACCATTGAAGTGAACACGGAAACCGGGGAAGTGACGATGAAATTTAAGCTGCCTATCGACAAATGAAACATAAATCACTGAGCCGTTCAAAACTGCAGCAAGTAAAGGTTATGGATTTTAAAGCATTGCATAAGAAACACCAACAGTTGCTCTTTAGGCGCTGATTTATGACCATGTCGATGTCCGGATATGGATGCTCAAGAAAATGCACAATAAACGGCTTGCAGGATATGCGTAATGTAATAAGATAAAAATCAAAATGGACAACGCTACACCAATGCTAAATTACGGCACATAATGTTATTGTATTCTAAAAAAGACCTTATTTTTCCCCATCAAACCATAGCAGAAAGACAAACAGGGGCAAAAGCAACCTTAGTCCCCTATTAATAGTGAAAAAAATGCCGCCATCTTTAATTCTATTGAAAAACAGATTAACGAATTATAAATGAGCAAACGATGCATCTCACACTAAAATGAATACCCCGTAAAAAATCGTTGATTGCATCGGGACGCCCTGTCCAGCTGAGCTACCGCCGCTGAGTCTGATCCGGGGATTCCAGGTAACTGCACACGATAAGACATTCCTTAATTGAAACAACAAAAGGCAGCCGCATTTCTGCAACTGCCTTCCTTGGTAGCGAGAGGCGGGCTTGAACCGCCGACCTCATGATTATGAATCATGCGCTCTAACCAGCTGAGCTACCTCGCCATTCTATTTTTGCGGTTGCAAATATAGTATTTATTTTTTCTTGCCATGAAGAATTGATACATTTTTTAATCCTGTTTTTTACCCTTCATTGATTAATTGGTACAGATTGTTTATATTGCACGAAATCAAAATCAAAATGTCAGAGAAGTTAAAAATTCAGTTAGAGTATCCGATCAATTGCTCACCCAAAGTTTTATACAACCGTCTTAGTACTGCTTCTGGTTTGGCCGAATGGTTTGCCGACGATGTCAGGGTCAGAGGAGACAGCTACAGCTTTGTTTGGGAAGGCGCCGAACAGCAAGCGGAACGCACCCTTCACAAAGAAGATCGATTGGTACGTTTTAACTGGCTGGACGAAGATGACGAGTATTTTGAGTTTCGAATTAATAAAGATGAATTGACTGGTGATGTATCTTTGGTTGTCATCGATTTTACCGAGGATGATGAACAAGATGAAACAACATCATTATGGAATTCTCAAATCTCCGATTTAAAACACATCCTTGGCTGTTAAGGGTTTTTTAACTTTCAAATTCTCCAAAATACCTTAGCTTTGTATTCGTTTCCAAAAACAGGATATGAAACGACTGCATAAATTCGTATTAAAAACGTTTTTCGGGCCATTTGTCATGACCTTCGTCATCTGTGTTTTCGTGCTGCTCATGCAGTTTTTATGGAAATACATTGATGACTTAGTTGGCAAAGGGCTGGAATGGAATATCGTTGCTGAATTGCTGATGTATGCGTCGTGTGCGTTGATCCCAATGGCATTCCCATTAGCGATGCTTTTGGCCTCGATTATGGCATTTGGAAATATGGGCGAAAACTATGAGCTCCTCGCCATGAAGGCCTCAGGAATCTCGCTCTTCCGTATTATGCGCCCCCTGATTATCGTTGCCGTTGCGTTGACACTATTCGCCTTTTATTTTTCAAATAACATTCTACCGAAAACGAATCTCAAGTTTGGAGCACTTTTGGTGAGCGTGAAGCGCCAGAAGCCGGAAATGGTGATCAACGAAGGCGTGTTTACCAACGAGATTGATGGCTACAGTATCAAGGTCAACCGAAAAAGCAAAAAAAATGGCATGCTTTACGGTTTGATGATTTATGATCACACGGCGAGCAGAGGAAATACAAATGTAACAGTTGCCGATTCCGGTTTTATGAAAATTTCGGAAGATAAAAAGTACATGTTACTGACCATGTTCAATGGCGAAACTGCCACGAATACAGCTCCCAATCAACGTGGAAGAAACCGAACGTTCCCTTTTCGACGTGAGAAGTTTGGTAAAGAAATTGTCACCATTCCACTGGAAGGATTTGATTTTCAGCGAACGGACGAAAACCGGCTGAGGAATGCCTATAAAATGATGAATCTGAAACAATTAACGCATATGGAAGATTCATTGTATTATTTGTACAAATTACGAGTCAGGCGTTTTGCCATTTCTTTGAGTTACCCACAACCGTTGACGCAGGGAATTCTGAATCTCACACAACCTATTGATTCGTTAAAAAAACCGTTCCCTATAACGCAACAAGACACAGTCATCAACTATACGGCGATATTTAATTCGCTTGATCCCAATACCAAACGAGCGATTATAGCATCGGCTGTGAGCCAAGCCAGGTCGAATCACCAAACGATCAATCAAAACATGAATGAATTGTACAATCAAAAGAAATCGATCAATAAACTGACGATGGAGAAGTACAGGAAATTCACCTGGTCTGTGGCCTGCCTCATCTTCTTTTTTATTGGTGCGCCTTTGGGAGCCATTATTCGGAAAGGAGGTCTTGGAATGCCTGTCGTTGTTTCAATCCTGATGTTCATAACCTACTACATGGTATCAATATCCGGTGAGAAATTTGCCCGGGAAGACATGTGGATAATGTCCAATGGAATGTGGTTTTCAACGTACATTTTCCTTCCTTTGGGTATCTGGTTGAGCTACAAATCAGCCAATGATTCGGGCTTGTTCAATATTGAAATCTACGAATACAGAATCAAACAACTTTTTCATTTCATTTTTAAACGAAAAGCCAAACCGGGAAATTCCTGATATGAGAATTCTTCAGTTATGCAATAAAGTTCCATGGCCGCCCAAAGATGGTGGTGCGATTGCGATGTTGACAATTGCCAAAGGATTTTCGTTGCTGGGACATGAAGTCCATGTGTTGGCGATGAATACCCAGAAACATCATATCAACAAGGAAGAAATCCCGGAGGATATTCAGGATAAAATGATCTTTGATTTAGTAGATGTACCAGCACGAATAACGTTGAGAGGCGTGATTTGGAACCTGATGTTCTCAGAAGAGCCGTACAATGCCACCCGCTTCATGAACGAAGATTTCAGTCGAAACATCATCCGTGTGCTTGACAACAACAGGTACGATGTTATTCAATTGGAAGGACTTTATCTTTGTCCGTACATTCCACTGATCAAGCAGCATAGCAATGCGCTTATTTCGTATCGGGCACACAACGTAGAACACGAAATTTGGGAACGCACAGCCACCGTCACTCCCGGGTTCAAACGTTTTTACCTGAGTTTGTTGGCCAAACGAATCAAAAAGTTCGAAAACAAATACATCAACAACTACGATATTTTGGTTCCCATTACCGATCGCGATGGTGAAAAACTGGATCAAATGGGAAACACCAAACCCAAACACACCTCTCAAACCGGTATCGATTTGGCAACACTTGTTCCCAAAGCCAACAAATTGGAATACCCTTCGGTTTTTCACCTAGGCGCCCTGGACTGGGCTCCAAATCAGGAGGGTTTGCTTTGGTTTCTGGAAAATTGTTGGCCACTTCTTCAACACAATTATCCCGAGTTAAAATTTTATGTCGCCGGACGAAACGCTCCCGATTGGCTTCAATCCAAATTTAATTTTAAAAATGTAGTTTATTTGGGTGAAATTGAAGATGCATATGCTTTCATGAATTCAAAAGCCATTATGGTTGTTCCCTTGCTTTCGGGCAGTGGCATGCGCGTAAAAATCATTGAAGGACTCGCGCTGGGCAAAGCCATTGTTTCAACAGAGATTGGTGCAGAAGGAATTTCTGTCGACAACAGAAAACAAATTATTATTGCTGATGAAGCACAAGATTTTGTGAAAGCCATCAGTGAACTCATCGACGACCGCGACCTTTACAACCAGTTATGTAAGAATGCTGTCGATTTCATTCACGAAAAATTTGATAATTTAGCCATCGCTGAAGCACTAATCGACTTTTATAAGCAAAACCTACATGCTTGAAACCCTTTTTTGGATATTGTTCTTTATTGTAGCATACACCTTTGCCGGCTACACCATCTTACTCCGGTTCCTGGTTTTTATCAAACGTATTTTCAAAGGCAAGCCAGCTATTAACGAACTCGATGAAAACAACCTGCCAGATGTGTGTCTGTTCGTCACTGCATTTAATGAAGCAGACTTTGTGGCCCAAAAAGTAGCGAACACCTTTCAATTAAATTATCCAAAAAACAAAATTCAATACCTGTGGCTCACTGACGGTTCGGATGATGGTACCCCTGATTTGCTAGGAAAATATCCACCGTTACAAGTTGAGCATCAGCCCGGACGAAAAGGTAAAATCCATGCTATGAACCGGGGGATGCAATTCGTTAAAGCACCGATCGTTATTTTTTCTGACAGCAACACCCTACTCGGCGAAAACTCGGTTCGCGAAATTGTTCGCCAGTTTCAGAATGAAAAAGTGGGCTGTGTGGCTGGCGAAAAACGCATTCTGGAGCAAGTAGAAGATACCGCAGCAGGATCAGGTGAAGGCTTGTACTGGAAAATTGAATCGATCACCAAACAACTGGATGCCGAATTAAGCTCCGCAGTTGGAGCAGCAGGTGAATTGTTTGCTGTGCGAACAGCGCTTTTCGATCCTGTTGATGCGGACGCCATATTGGATGATTTTATGATTTCACTGCGCATTGCAGGCAAAGGTTATCGCATTGCTTACGCACCTGAAGCTTATGCTGCTGAGTCAGCGTCAGCAAGTGTCAAAGAAGAATTGAAACGTAAAACCCGCATTTCAGCCGGAGGTATCCAAACACTCTTCCGCATGCCCGAAATGTTCAATCCAATGCACTATGGCTGGCTCAGCTTTCAATACTTTTCGCACAAGGTACTACGCTGGACATTAGCACCATTCGCCTTATTTCTCATCTTTTTTATCAATTTTTTAATTTTACTGAAACAAGCCAATTGGCTTCCCAATAATTTCTACGCTTTATTCTTTTATTTACAGTCATTTATGTATACCATTGCAGTCATCGGCTGGCTGTTTGAAAACCGGCAACTACGGCTTAAATTGTTCTTTGCTCCCTACTACTTCACCGCAATGAATTACGCTTCCATCAAAGGCATTTTTCGTTACCTGCGTGGACAACAATCTGTTGTTTGGGAAAAGTCAAAACGCGCTAAGGTGTGATTTGTCATTTAAAAATCGATATTTTTCAGTAGTTTTGCACCTGCATTTTGGAAACCAGAGAATCATAATGACCGAAATCAAATTGAATACAATACCCGAAGCAGTTGCCGCCATTAAAAATGGCGATTTAGTAATTGTTGTCGATGATGAAGACCGCGAAAATGAAGGCGATTTCATTGCCGCCGCAGAATTAATGACGCCAGAGAAAGTTAATTTTATGGCCACACATGGTCGTGGGTTAATTTGTGTACCGTTAACAGAAAGTCGCTGTGATGAGCTAGAACTGGATTTGATGGTCGGTAAAAACACCTCGTCTCATCAAACGCCATTCACGGTTTCCGTCGATTTGATTGGGCATGGCTGCACCACAGGCATCAGTGCCAGCGACCGTGCAAAAACGATTGTTGCATTGTCTGATGACAATACCCGCCCGGAAGAGCTGGGACGTCCCGGACACATTTTCCCGCTAAAAGCGAAGAATCGAGGCGTATTACGCCGTACAGGTCATACCGAAGCTGCTGTGGATTTGGCGCGCTTGGCTGGCTTAAAACCAGCAGGTGTTTTGGTTGAAATCATGAACGAAGATGGGACGATGGCCCGTCTTCCTGAATTGATGGAAGTAGCGAAGAAATTTGATCTTAAAATTGTTTCCATCAAAGATTTGATCACCCATTTGCTGAAAACAGAAAGCTTGATCGATCGGGGGGAAGAAGTTGAAATGCCTACCAAATATGGCGATTTCCGGATTATCCCATTCCGCCAAAAATCAAATGGTGCTGAACATGTTGCCTTGATAAAAGGAAGTTGGGAAGAGAATGAGGAAGTCCTGGTTCGCATGCATTCTTCTTGCATGACGGGTGATATTTTTGGATCCTACCGTTGTGAGTGTGGTGACCAATTACACAAGTCAATGGAACTGATTGAAAAAGCAGGGAAAGGCGTTGTGGTTTATATGATACAGGAAGGTCGCGGCATTGGTTTGATGAATAAAATTGCCGCCTATAAATTACAAGACGAAGGGATGGACACGATCGAAGCCAATATCCATCTGGGCTTTCAAGCTGATGAGCGTGACTATGGTGTCGGAGCACAAATCCTGCGCAGCCTGGGCGTCTGCAAAATGAAACTGATGACCAATAACCCCGTGAAACGGGTGGGCATTGAAGGCTACGGATTGAAAGTAACCGAGATTGTTCCCCTGGAAGTTCCGCCCAACGAATACAACCAGCGCTACCTGAAAACCAAGCGCGACAAAATGGGTCATTTCTTGCAACGTTTCAAATACGATTAACCACAAAAATGGGCATGTTTGATCATTTATTTCCCGACAGCTATGACGATTCTGTTGAGGGCGAAGATTATTACCTGACCAAGGAAGGTTACCGGGTAATGACTGAAAGCTATTTGGTCAAGCGAGGTTACTGTTGTGCCAATGGGTGCAGGCATTGCCCATACGATCCAAAAGCCCAAAAAGGCAACCGCAAATTAAGGCCAGACGTAGCCAAAAGATATCGCTAGATTCGTCAAAATCGCGCTGTTTAAATCACCTCTTTTATTCCGCTTCTCAGATTATCTAAAATAGGATTTCTCCATTTTGATTATATTTTACTGCTTATTCCCATCTTTTCACAGAATACTTTTTTATTTTTCAGAAGAAGTAATTTTTTCTTTTTGACAATAGAACTATGAAATACAAATGCGTCATTTTTGATTGCGACGGTGTTTTGGTTGATAGTGAAAAAATATCGGCCAAGGTTTTTCAACAGATGGTTTCGGAATTAGGCTGCCATCTGGATTTTGAAATCGTTTTGGAGCAGGTTACTGGAACTTCCATGAAAGAAAACCTAAAGTTTTTCGTAGAACGTTTGGAACGCGAATTACCGGACAGCTTTGAAGCAGAATTTAGAAAACGATCCTACAAAGCATTTAAAACCGACCTGCAGCCCATTTCTGGAGTCCATGAATTACTAGAAAAAATCACTGTTCCACTTGGCGTAGCTTCAAGTGGCCCAACCGAAAAAATCAAGCAAAACCTCCAAACAACCAATCTTTTGAAACATTTTGATGGCTATATTTTTAGTTGCTATGATATTGGAAGTTGGAAACCTGAACCGGACATCTATTTACATGCCGCAAAAACAATGGGATTCCAACCAAGCGAATGTGCCGTCATCGAAGACAGTTCAGTCGGAGTTAAAGCAGCAAAGGCTGGCGGTTTCGATGTATTTGGGTATGCTAATCACAATAACAAAACTGAACTGGAAAAATTGGGAGCAACTACATTTTCCGACATGAAAGAGCTGGAACTCCTACTTGAAAAACAGTGATTAGTCATTGGTTAATTGGTCATTAAGAATTACATGCGGATTCGCCGTTTGCTACTTAGTTTTCCATCAAAATATTCCGTTATTGAATTCAATCTAACCACTGTTGGGGTTTAAAACCACCAACAGGGTCCGGTTCGCCCCGAAAGTGGTTGACAAACCCTTTCGGCGGCTAAATCGGTATAAAGAATCTTCCTAAAGTTTGAAAAGCTCTTCGAGTTCTTCTGCCCATTTCCCCCCATTTTTCTGCTCTTTATTGAATTAATTTATCTCCTGCTCTCGTTTTCACACACGCA